>CAYSBG010000321.1:0-3076 GCA_964429125.1 uncultured Aliiroseovarius sp. | reverse complement strand
GAAACCGGCGTGACAAGGCGCGGTCTTTTTCGAAATGCTGGCGGAATTCCTTGTAAGTTGTCGACCCCATACAGCGCAGCTTGCCGCCCTGCAGCGCCGGTTTCAGCAGGTTGGAGGCATCCATCGCCCCGCCCGATGTGGCGCCGGCGCCGATCACCGTGTGAATTTCGTCGATGAACAGCACCGCGTCCGGGTGGTCTTCCAACTCTTTCATCACCGCTTTCAGGCGCTCTTCAAAATCACCACGATAACGCGTGCCGGCCAGCAGGGCACCCATATCCAGCGAATAGATGATGGTTTCCGACAGGATTTCCGGCGTTTCGCCTGAAATGATCCGCCGCGCCAGCCCTTCGGCAATGGCCGTCTTGCCAACGCCCGGGTCGCCCACCAGCAATGGGTTGTTCTTGCGTCGCCGGCACAGCACCTGGATACAGCGTTCAACCTCGTGATCGCGCCCGATCAGCGGGTCAATCCCGCCCTCTTCGGCCTTGCGGTTCAGATCGACACAATACTTGCCCAGCGCGGTTTCCGGTGCTTCCTCTTCCATACCCGGGATCTCGTCGTCGAAACCATCGCCGGACGGAGCACCGGCAATCGGCCGGGTTTCGCCAAAGCGCGGGTCCTTGGCCACCCCGTGGGCAATGAAATTAACTGCGTCATAGCGGGTCATTTCCTGCTCGGTAAGGAAAAACACTGCATTTGATTCGCGCTCCGCAAAAATAGCCACCAGCACATTCGCCCCGGTCACTTCATTACGGCCAGAACTTTGCACATGGATTGCCGCGCGTTGGATTACCCGTTGGAACGCCGCGGTCGGCACCGCCTCACTGCCTTCAATATCGGTTTCCAGCGTGTTCAGCTCCTGATCAATAAAGGTGACAAGCTCTTTGCGTAAAACCTCAAGGTCAACGGAACAGGCGCGCAAGACGCGCGAGGCGTCCGGTTCATCAACCAGCGCCAGCAGCAAATGCTCCAGCGTTGCCAGCTCGTGGTGGCGGTGGTTGGCCAGCGCAAGCGCTGCGTGGATCGCTTGTTCAAGCGTATTTGAGAATGACGGCACGTGCGGTTCTCCGTTTTTAGACGGGGGATGACCCTCCCCCAACAATGGCCTCATAGTCTTAAAGTTCGGTGTTTACGGCGGATGTTCAACCCTTTTATTCTCACTTTTCTGCGCTTCACCCCAAAACTGGCCGCCTATTTCCCTTCATCTTGGCGCAAATACCTTGGGGGTCCGGGGGTAAAACCCCCGGTGGATCGCCTGCATTTGCAGGCGAAACCGATCAGAAACTGTCTTTGCGGGCGCGAATTTCGGCAAAGACAGCAGCGTCCTCTGCCGCCTCCATGCCCAGCGCAGCCTTAACTTGCGGCAAATCCGCCCGCAGGAATGGATTGGTGGCCATTTCTTCACTCAAAAGCGATGGCACCGTGGCGTCCCCATTGGCGCGGGCGGCTTTGATCCGGCCAACGCGGGCGACCAATTCAGCGTTCTCCGGCTCGATAGTAATGGCAAACGCCGCGTTCGCCTCGGTATATTCGTGCCCCGAACAGACCAGTGTTTCCCCCGGCAGAGCGGCCAGCCGGCGCAGGCTCGTCCACATTTGCGCCGGTTTGCCCTCGAACAACCGCCCACATCCCAGCGCCATCAGGCTGTCGCCGGTGAAGACGGCTCCGGCATCGGCCATATAAAAGGCGACGTGCCCTTCTGTATGACCCGAGACATCAAACACCGCGACCGCATGGCCGGACCAGTCAAAAGTCTCTCCGCCGGTGACCGCAAGGTCAAGCTTGGGCAGACGGTGCGCATCCTCAGCGGCGCCGATTACCTGGGGGTTGAATACCTTCAAAAGATCGTCCAACCCGTCCACATGGTCATAATGGTGGTGTGTCAACGCCACATGGGAGAGGTTCCAGCCCCGGGCCTCCAACGCCGCAACAATCGGCCAGCTTTCCGGCGCGTCCACCAACAGGGTCTGCCTGGTGTCGCTGTCATGCAGTAAGAACGCGTAATTGTCGGACAGGCAGGGGACGATCACAAGTTCCAGAGTCATTGGATCCCTCGGGTTGATTTCATCCCAAGTCTTGCCGATTGCCTGCAGGAAGGCAATATGGGAAAAGGGGGGGGTATGAATGTTTTGTGAGCGACCAGACGCCCCGAATTTTGTAAGGGATTTGGGGAGGCGGATAGGTCTCAGGCTGGATTGTGTTATAGGGCATTGCGACCCTGTAAAGGCGCTTTGCCTTCGCCTGTTTCCGAACAGCCCGCGTAAGGCCCGGTTTGCGCCGGTGAGCTTGTATAGGAGCTTGGTTTGGCCGTTCACACCCCATCCGGGGTTCCGCCGCCTTGAGCAGGGAGTATAGCTATGGCCTTTATCGGTGTCGATCTTCATACGAATCCCTTCACGCCTTGTGGTCTGCGCGATGACGGCACGGAAGGCTTCGAAACTTTCACGCTGTCGGCCAGCGCCCTGCAGGCGTTTTGCCAGAGCCTTGACGCCAATGACGAAATTGCCGTTGAGGCCACGGGCAACACGGCCGGGTTTTGCGAAGAAATCTGTGCACCATGTTGCTGAACAAGATCCACGCCATGTTCGTGCGGCGCGGCACAAAGCTGAAGAAAGAAGGGCTGTCCAGCAAGAAGCGCCTGCGCGAACTGGATGTGAGCCAGTTCACGGCACTTGAACAGGTCGAGTTGAATGCCTTGCGCAATCAGGCGCTCGGCCTGACCGAAACCCTGGCCGAGCTGGACAAGGCGATTGAAACCGCTGGCGCAGACCTGCCAGGCCATGAAGGGATCAGCTCGATCAAGGGGATCGGGCCGCGCTCGGCAGCGGTGCTGCTGGCGGGGATCGGCAATATCGATGACTTCGCAAGCGCTGACAAGCTGGCGGCCTATGTCGGCATCGTGCCGCGCGTCAGCCAGTCCAACGAAACGGACAACCGAGGGCGTATCACCAGGCGCGGCAACAAGCTGATGCGAACCACCCAGGTACAATGCACCTTGGTGGCCATCCGATACTCGGGATACCCGAACGCCTTCTATCAGCGCATCAAGGAACGCCGCGGCTCGGGAAAAGCC
>CAYSBG010000320.1:0-3111 GCA_964429125.1 uncultured Aliiroseovarius sp. | reverse complement strand
TGTCAGCAATCGCTATCGCCGCCGTCATCCTGTGGTGGAGTTGATTGAGTCTCGACCCTAGAGCATGTCGCACCAAATCGAATTCGCCCGGCAGGGCGAATACCGGAATCTGATCAGGCGCGACATGCTCTGGAAACGCGGGCCAGCGGGAAAATTACCCGCCCTATGCATTCAGGGCACGAAATACCATTGGCAATTGCTCCGGCAGGTCTTCGGCGATCAGCCCCGGGCCAAAGTCGTGCGCGCATTGCGTATGTAGCCAGGCGGCGTTACCGGCCGCGCGAAAGGGGGAAAAGCCGCGCGCAAGCAGCCCGGTGATGAACCCAGCCAGCACATCCCCTGATCCGGCGGTTGCCAGCCACGGCGCCGCGCGTTCATAGGCCGCCGCGTTGACCAGACAGCGCCGATCCGGGGCCGCAATCACCGTATCGGGCCCTTTGAGCAGCACCACACAGCCAGCGCGTTCGGCGGCGTCCTGCGCGGCGTCCACCCTGGAATAGGCCGGGCCGCGCCCAGGCGCCTCTGCAAGCCGGGCCGCAATATCGGGAAACAGCCGCGAGAACTCCCCGAAATGTGGCGTCAGAACACATTTTTCGTGCGTTATTTCAAAGAGTTCTGCGGCATTCCCTTTGTAAGCCGTCAGCGCATCGGCGTCCAGCACACAGGCCCGCCCGCACGCCAATGCCACCGGCACCAATTCCCGCGCCCGCGCCAAGCCCAATCCCGGTCCCAGACAAAGCGCATTGATGCGTTGATCCGCCAACAGCGCGGCCAGGGCCGGCGCATCGCCAATCTCGGACAGCATCAGCGCATTCACCTGCGCCGCATGCTCGGCCAAAGCCGCATGGGGCACCCCAAGGCTGACCAGCCCGGCGCCAATGCGCAACGCCCCGCGCGCCGCCAACCGCGCCGCCCCGCCTTTGCCCGAAAGCCCGGACAGGACCAACGCATGGCCATGGATGAATTTGTGCGCCCCAGGTGCTTTATCCAAAAGTTGTTTTATGGCGGGCGCGTTCAACCGCGGCAAAGATGCCGACCTCTCGCCCCCAAGCCCGATGTCCTGCACAACCAGCTTGCCGCATTTTTCCGGGCCAGTGTCCAGATAATGGCCCAGCTTTGGCCGATGGAATGTGACCGTTAAATCAGCCGAGACCGCGCACCCTAGAATCCGGCCCGAATCCGCGCAAATTCCGGATGGTATGTCCACGGCAACACAGACCGATTTCCAGGCCCGGCACAGCGCGTCGATTTGCCCGAACAATGTGGCCGCCTGCCCTTCGATCGGCCGCGAAAGACCGGTGCCAAAGCCGGCATCGACGATCAGGTCCGCCATGCTTTGCCCGGTATCTGGCGCCGCGCTCGTGGTCGGAAAATCGGAAAGGCGCCGGATTTGCCCGCTCTCGGCCCACCGGCAATAATTCGCTTTGGCATCCGGCGGCAGTTTGTTCGCATCGCCAAACAGGAACGCCTCGACCCGCCAGCCCCGCGCCCGCAAAAGACGCGCGACGACAAATCCGTCGCCACCATTATTGCCCGGACCGCATATCACTACGGCTTTGTGGCGCCCGGTGTCCAAAGCCGGCCATTGCTGAAACACCGCCTCCAGGACAGCTTTCCCGGCGCGCTCCATCAACGCCAGGCCGGTCACATCCGCCGACTCTATCGCGACCTGTTCCAACGCGCGCATTTGGCTGGCTGTGAGGAGTTCGGTCATCCGCGTACCTTCCGATTCAATTCCGCACATTATTCACGCAATCTGCCTATTTTTTATGCACATGCCGCAAAAACCAGCACATGCGCCCGGCCCAGCCATCCTATCCGATTGCCCCCCGTGCGCGAAAGTGGTCTTTCGGCGCCAACGCATATGCCCCGGGGGATTCTTCATGAAAAAGATCGAAGCCATTATCAAACCGTTCAAACTGGACGAGGTGAAAGAAGCCTTGCAGGATATCGGCGTTTCCGGCCTGTCGGTGATCGAGGTCAAGGGCTTCGGGCGCCAGAAGGGCCACACGGAACTGTATCGCGGCGCCGAATATGTGGTCGATTTTCTGCCCAAGGTAAAAATCGAAGTGGTTTTGCCCGCAGATATGGTCGACGGGGCAATCGAAGCGATCATCGAAGCCGCCAATACCGGCAAGATCGGCGATGGCAAAATATTTGTCTCCGAAATCGAACAAGCGGTGCGTATTCGTACCGGAGAAACCGGGCTCGACGCTGTTTAAGCCCTCCTGAACAACTCTAAAAGGATCATAAATATGAGCATCAAAGACGTTCTGGCAACGATCAAGGATGAAGACGTGGCCTATGTCGACATCCGCTTCACCGACCCGCGTGGCAAGCTGCAGCATGTGACAGTTATTGCCGATGAAGTGGACGAAGATTTCCTTGAGGAAGGCTTCATGTTTGACGGCTCCTCCATCGCTGGCTGGAAGTCGATCGAAGCCTCGGACATGAAACTGATGCCCGACACCGACAGCGCCTATATCGACCCGTTCTACGCGGAAAAGACCCTGGCCGTGCATTGCTCGATCGTCGAGCCCGATACCGGCGAAGCCTATGAGCGCGACCCGCGTTCGACCGCACAAAAGGCCGAAGCCTACCTGAAATCCTCGGGCATTGGCGACGTGGCCTATTTCGGTCCCGAGGCGGAGTTCTTTCTGTTCGACGATGTGCGCTACAATGTCGGCATGAACAAGGTGTCCTACGAAGTTGACGCGATTGACGCCTCCTGGAACACCGACAGCGAATATGAAATGGGCAATACCGGCCACCGTCCGGGCGTCAAAGGCGGCTATTTCCCGGTCAACCCGATTGACGACGCCCAGGACATTCGCTCGGAAATGCTCTCGACCATGAAGTCGATCGGCATGAAGGTCGACAAGCACCACCACGAAGTGGCCTCCTGCCAGCACGAGCTGGGGTTGATCTTTGGCGCGCTGACCAAACAGGCCGACGACCTGCAAAAATACAAATACATCATTCACAACGTGGCCCACGCCTACGGCAAATCCGCCACCTTCATGCCCAAGCCGATCGCCGGCGACAACGGCACCGGGATGCATGTGAACATGTCGATCTGGAAGGACGGCAAGCCGATCTTTGCCGGCGACA
>CAYSBG010000319.1:0-3115 GCA_964429125.1 uncultured Aliiroseovarius sp. | reverse complement strand
AGCTGATGGACATTCAGGAGCGCACCGGCACCACCTTTGTCATCGTCACCCACGACCAGGAAGAGGCCATGACGGTTGCCAGCCGGGTTGCGGTCATGGATCACGGGCGCATCGTTCAGGTGGACACGCCGGCACGCATTTACGAGGCGCCGAACTCGGTTTATGTTGCTGATTTCATTGGCGAAGTAAATATATTCAAAGGAAATTCCTGCACGCCCAAGGATGGGGTCTGCGAGATCAGCTTTGGCGAAGGAATGGCGCCGATCCGCGCCACCGCGCCGGACGATTTGACCAAAGCCGCGCAAGTCTCCTTCGCCATCCGCCCGGAAAAAATGATGATCACGTCCGAGCGCCCGACTGACCGGCCCAACGCTTATCGGGGCAAGGTGATCGACATCGCCTATCTGGGCAATATTTCGACCTATTATGTCGAGTTGGCCAATGGCCAGAAAATCAAGGCGCAAACCGCCAATACACGACGCATTCAGCGCCGCTCGATCACTTGGGAACAAGACGTTTGGGTGAGCTTTACCGAAACCGCCGGCGTGGTGCTGAACCAATGAGACGCGCCGGGCTGATACTGGCACCCTATCTGTGGCTGCTTGCGCTGTTTTTGGTACCCTTCCTGATCGTACTTAAAATTTCTCTTTCTGATCAAGCACTTGCGATTCCACCATACACACCAACCCTGGATATTACCGCAGGATGGCAAGGTATTACCGACTGGTTTTCCGGGCTGGATCTGGAGAATTACTGGTTCCTGACCGACGATGACCTCTATTGGAAAGCCTATCGCTCCAGCCTCAAGATCGCCTCGCTTTCGACCCTCATGACGCTGTTGGTCGCCTACCCGATCGCCTATGGCATGGCGCGCACGGCCGATGAATGGCGCCCGACGCTGATGATGCTGGTAATCCTGCCGTTCTGGACCTCGTTTCTGATCCGGGTCTATAGCTGGAAGGCGATCCTCAGCCAGGAGGGGCTGCTCAATCAATTCCTGATGTGGATCGGGGTGATCAATGAACCATTGGTCATTCTCAACACCACTACCGCTGTTTATATCGGTATCGTTTACACGTATCTGCCGTTCATGGTGCTGCCGATTTACGCCGCGCTGGAGAAACTGGACGGATCGCTCCTGGAGGCTGCCGAAGACCTCGGCTGTTCGCGCCTGCAGGCCTTCTGGCTGATTACTGTCCCGCTGTCCAAACAAGGCATCATCGCCGGGTCGTTTCTGGTGTTCATTCCAGCCATGGGCGAGTTCGTTATCCCCGATCTGCTGGGCGGCTCGAAAACCCTGATGATCGGCAAGGTTTTATGGGAGGAATTCTTTACCAATCGCGATTGGCCAGTGGCCAGCGCCGTTGCGGTGGTCCTGCTGCTATTGCTGATCATTCCGATTATCCTGTTTCAGCGCAATGAACAGAAAAACCGGGAGGCCGACGGATGAGAAAGCTTAGCTGGTTCAACGTCACCTCGCTGTTCCTCGGGCTGGCGTTTTTGTACCTGCCGATGATCATTCTGGTGATCTATTCGTTCAACGGTGGCAAGCTGGTCACGGTATGGTCGGGATTTTCTACCAAATGGTATGTGGTATTGTTTCATGACCAAGCCTTCCTGAATGCGGCCTGGATCACCCTCAAAGTTGCGGTGATCTCTTCTACCGTGGCCACACTCCTGGGCACGATGGCGGCGATCGTCCTGGTGCGCTCCGGGCGGTTTTTGGGGCGCACCTTGTTTTCCGGGATGATCTACGCGCCATTGGTGATGCCCGATGTCATCACCGGCCTGGCGCTATTGTTGTTGTTCATCGCAATCGGCATAGACCGGGGGATCCTGACCATCGTGCTGGCGCATATCACCTTCTCCATGTGTTTTGTGTCGGTGGTGGTGTCCTCGCGCCTGGCCTCGTTCGACCAGTCGCTGGAAGAAGCCGCCCTGGACCTTGGCTGCACCCCGTTTGATGCTTTCAAATCCGTGACCTTGCCGATTATTGCGCCTGCGGTAATCTCGGGCTGGCTGCTTGCTTTTACCTTGTCGCTTGACGATCTGGTGATATCGTCTTTCATGTCGGGACCGTCCTCGACCACCCTGCCGATCAAGATTTATTCGGCGGTGCGTCTGGGGGTGAACCCGGAGATCAATGCGCTGTCCACGATCATGATTGCCTTCGTTTCGGTTGGCGTGATCTCGGTATCATTGCTCTCCAAACGCTCCATTGCGCGCCGTCAGCGCGAAGAACAGGAAGCCATCGGCTAATGTCAGAATTTCTCGACGAATATGCGGAGTTTGTCGCCGCCCATGGCCGTCCCGAGCGGGTCGAACTGATGCTTTGCGACCTGAACGCGGTGCTACGCGGCAAGTGGCTTCCGGGCGATGATGAGGCCAAGCTGGCCGAGGGCGCGGTGCGCCTGCCGATGTCGACATACGCGCCCAATATCCTTGGCGAAGAGGTCGAGGCGACCGGGCTGGGCATCGTCGTCGGCGACCCGGACGGACGCATTGTTCCGGTCGCCGGAACCCTGAAACCCATGCCCTGGGCACAAAACAAGGCCGCGCAGGTACAGGTTGAAATGCTTGGCCCGGACGGGAAAATCCCGTTCCTTTCGCCGCGTGGGCGCCTTGGCGAAATGCTTGGCCGGTTTCAGGAACGCGGGCTGAAACCCGTGCTGGCAACCGAGCTGGAGTTTTACCTGATCCAGCCGCGCACATGCCCCGAGGACGCGCCCGTTCCGCCCGCGCATTCGCCAAATGCACAGAACTATGACCTGGAAGTTCTTGAGAAACATCAAGCGGTTCTGGACGATATCCTTGCCGCGTCCGAGGCCCAGGGCATCCCGACCGACACGCTGATTGCCGAATACGGGCCGGGCCAGTTCGAGGTCAATTTTCATCATACCGACGACGTGCTGTTTGCGGCTGACATGGCGCTGTGGTTTCGCCGACTGGTGCGCGGCGTGGCGCGCGCGCATGGGTTCGAGGCGACCTTCATGGCCAAGCCCTATGCCGATCATCCCGGCAACGGCATGCATGCCCATGTCAGCGTGGTCGATGCCGAGGGCCACAACATTTTCGATGCCGGCGGGGCGCTTTCCGACCGGCTCAGGGCGGCGAT
>CAYSBG010000318.1:0-3124 GCA_964429125.1 uncultured Aliiroseovarius sp. | reverse complement strand
CGGATTTCGAGTGGTCGGTGATTGAGCCGCTATTACCGACGAAGGTTCGGGGCGTGAAGCGGCGGGACATCTTCTGGCGGTTGCGCACTGGTGCGCCCTGGGCCGACATCCCGGCTCGCTATGGTCCGCACGCGACCTGCGTGAACCGCTTCAACCCGTTGCCCGGCAGTGGTTTGCCCTGCAAACCATGAGAGGGGGTGGCGGCGGGCGGGGACCTGGGTCCGCATTCTGGACGCCATATCAGAGGCTTACGACGGCGACATCCAGATGATCGACTCCTCGTCGATCCGGGTTCACCAGCACGGGGCAAATGGCCCGAAAAAAGGGGGCGATCCGCTTGCCTGGGTCGCTCGCGCGGCGGGCTGACTGTCACCTGGCAGGTGATTGTCCGCAATCACCGAGAAGGCACCAAAATCCATGCCTTGGTCGATGCTGTAGCCTTCCAATCCTGCTGAAACTGACCGAAGGCCAGGCCCTGCTCGCCGACCGCGCCTAGGACAGCGATGCCCTGCATGAAAGCCTCGCCGCGCGCGGGGCGATCGCCAACATCCGGCTGGTGCCGGGGCGAGTGAAGACGTTTCCCTTCGACCCCGAACTTAACAAGAAACGCAATTGTGTTGAGAGGTTTTTCAACAAACTCAAACACTTCCGGGCGGTAGCAACCAGATATGACAAACGCGATGACACCTATCTCGCATCTGTCCAACTCGCTTCAATCAGGATCTGGTTGCGATCTTGTGGGCCGGTGCCCTAGTGCTTTACGGCCATAACGCCAAGGGATTTTTGGCCAACGCCACATGGTTAGCCCTACTGAACTGGGTCTTGTCGATCCTTGTTTTTCTCCTGATGCTCGCCCCTGCTGGGCTGGTCTTCTACCGGATCCCTGGAGGGTGGTCAGCAGGTGGGTTTGTATTTGCCATCCTGTTTGCCTGGGCAGTCAAAGTCGCGTTTATCGAGCCTTTCGCCATCGCTTGCCTACTACGGCTTATTTCTACGTTACAGAGGGCCAAAGCCCCAACCTCGATTCGGTCGCCAGACTCGAATCAGCTTCAACCAGGTTCGGCAAGATGACCGAAAAGGCACGCGACTGGGCCGGGGGCACAAAGGCCTCTTCCAGCCCCTTCATCTTGGCGAAAATACCGTGGGGGTCTGGGGGTGAAACCCCCAGCCGGTCGTCCCGGCGCGAGCCGGGGCGAAATCAAACCGCTGCCAAAGCCGTATCCATCAGTTCCTTGATCACTTTACGCGATGTTCCAGCCACTACGCGGCCCAACTCCTCGTCGCCTTTAAGCACAATCAGGGTGGAGCGGCGCGGGATGTTGTTCATCACCGTTATTGGAGCGTTCTTGTATATGTCCCAGTCAACACGGATAAAGGTAACTTTCTCCGCATATTCCGGGTTTTCCTCCAACAGTGCGTCAATCACCCGTTCCTGAGCTTTGCAAGTGCCACACCAACTGGCAAAATAATCCAGAAACACCACCTCTCCCCGGGCCAATGCTTCGTCAACCAAGCCTTCGGTATAGTCCGCCCCGGCGGCTTGAACGGCTAAGGGCAAAAGAGGTGCGGACGCGGTCAGGATCAGGAATTCGCGGCGTTTCATGTTATTCACTCCGGTTAGATTGAGACTGAGAAGTCGGTGAGCCAGTAAGGCAGGTTATCTACCAACCAGCCCTCCAGGTAGATCTGCCAGCGCAACAGCAGGGCGACGCCAACAAAGATGAATATGACTCCCATGATCGGGCGAGATTTCTCGGCGATGGTCCGCATCAGGGCCTGCCGTTTCATGATCGCAGCGCGTGCGCCATACCCCAATGCAAGGATGATGGTCGAGACACCGAGTGCAAAGGCAACCATGATCGCGGTGGCTCGTCCAAGGTTCTCGCCCTGACTGGCCAAGGCGATGGCACCGCCCAAAGTCGGGCCAACACAGGGGCTCCAGACTGCACCCAACAGGGCACCGCCAAAAAACTGCCCGACAAGGCCCGACCGGTCCACATTCTCCAGCCCGGCATCGGCGCGGGTGGCCATTCCTCCAGTTGCCGTGGCAAATCCCGCAGACAGGCGCGGCACCAGCAGGACAAGGCCAAAACCGATCATCAAGATCGCCCCGGCCTGAGCAATGCTATCTTCGGTAACGCCAAACGAGCGACCTACTGCGGTTACGACTACCCCGAGAAATACAAACGAAAGGCTCATCCCGGCAGCAACCGCTACCGGTCCCCACCGCGAGGCCTGTAAAGCAGTCGCCAGGACGATTGGCAAAACCGGCAATACGCAGGGGTTAATCAGGGTCAGTAACCCCGCGCCATATCCAAGTAATAGTTCCATGGGCCAAGGGGTAGCGCTACGACAGGTCACTGTCACGACACATTGCAGTGAGGGGAATGTTACGTCGCGGGCGTCTGTTTCGACAGTTGTACGGCAAGGATCCCCAAGGCAATAACGGCGATGCCCAGCGCATCCAGCCAAGTCAGCCGCTCGGCCAACAGCAAAGCTGCCACTACCGCTCCGAAAAATGGGTTGAGAAAATGAAAGGTCGCAGCGCGGACCATCCCGATACGATCAACCAACTTGAACCACACCCATGTGGCCAGCAGGCCCGGTGCCAACAATGTGTAGACAAAGGCCGCCGCGAACTGCCACGACCAATCAATTTGGAACGTCTCGAGCGAAAGCGCGACCGGCGCCAAAGCCGCCGCGCCGACCAGCATCTGCAGACCGACAATCATCAATAGATTGCCTCCGGAAGATGCCCCGCGCATCACCAGAGTCGCAAAAGTCAGCGCCATCACACCTAAGATGCAGAATGCCACGCCCAGCATGTCGACCCCACCTTCAAGGCGTGCGCCCATGATGATCACTACACCGATCATGCCAGCCGCCAATCCGGCCATTCCGAGCGGACGCACCCGATCGCCCAGAAACAGACGCCCGGCAATCGCCACGAGCAGGGGCATGGTCGAAGCGATGATCGCGGCCAGCGAGGCTTCGATCCATTGCATGGCAACAAAATAGAAACCCAGATAGAGAGCGTTCTGGCAGATGCCGAACAGGACCACTGCGCGCCACTGCACCCTGGTCAAACGCGCACTTTGACCCAAAGCATAGGCAATGGAGATGC
>CAYSBG010000317.1:0-3133 GCA_964429125.1 uncultured Aliiroseovarius sp. | reverse complement strand
ATGACGGCGTGGTGTTGATGAGTGGCACCGCAGATGAGGTGATCCAGGACGAGAATGTGCGCCGGGTTTATCTGGGCGACAATTTCAAAATCTCCTGACCATGCCAGTTCTGGTTGACAAACCCCGGTAAAAAAGCGCCAAATACAGGTAATGCGTGACCCTTTTACAGTCCGTTACTTCGATGTGCCGCAGGGCACGCAAAGGCTGTTTTTTCGGTCTGGTGGATTTCCTTGCACCCAGACAAAAGTCGCAGTTTCGGCCTCATCCGGTTACGCATTTCCCATCAATCAGGAGTGAATATGCAATATCAAATCAGCGGCAAGCAGATCGACATTGGCGAAGCCCTTCGCACCCATGTACGCGACGAATTGAACATAGTGGTCAAGAAATACGCCGAACGCCCGACCAGCGCACAGGTGGTGTTTTCCAAAAACGGCCCAGAGTTCATTTGCGAGGCCGTTGCGCATTTGTCGACCGGGTTGACCGCGCAGGCCAAAGGCGGCGCCCACGAAATCTATGCTGCATTTGATCAATGTGCCGAAAAAATGGAGAAGCAACTGCGCCGTTACAAACGTCGGCTCAAAGACCACCACCGGGAACGTGCAAACCCGGTTGAAGTTTTCGGCGGGGCCTCGTATATCCTCGCAGCAGAAAATGGCACTGAAGAATCAGAGCCTGACAGCCTGCAGCCGATGATCATCGCCGAGATGGAAACCACCATCCCGCGACTCTCGGTTGGCGAAGCGGTCATGCAAATGGAATTGGCCGGAGCGCCCGTAATGGTGTTCCGAAACGAAAAGACAAGCGGTGTGAACGTGGTCTACCACCGGGATGATGGCAATATAGGCTGGATCGACCCCAAAGAATCATCGTAACGCGGCACCGATGCAACAAACACGCCGGGCTGAAGGTAAAGTGAGATAAAATGGACCTTACCAGTATTCTTCGGCCCGGAGCGGTCAAAGTCGTTCACACGGTTTCCTCCAAGAAACGTCTGTTTCAGGATCTGGGGGAGCTGTTTTCGGCGAATTACGGTCTTGATGGGATGGCCGTCACTGCAGCCCTGCAGGAACGCGAAGCGCTTGGCCCGACCGGCGTTGGCAAAGGCGTTGCCTTGCCGCACGCACGCTTGCCCGGGCTTGAGCAGGTGGTTGGCGCTTTCATTCGGGTGGAAACCCCGTTTGATTTCGAGGCGGTCGACCGTCAGCCAGTCGATTTGATTTTCGCGTTGTTTGCGCCCGAGGGAAATGGCGTCGATCATTTAAAAGCTCTGGCCCTGGTCTCGCGCACCCTGCGCGATGGGGCGACGTGCGCCAAGCTGCGCGCCAACAACGATGCCAGCGTGTTACACACGGTTCTGACCGACGGCCCTTCCAGCAAAGCTGCCTGAATGCCAAGAAATCCCCAGGTGCCCTTTACCGCCGCGCGTTAGGCGCTTTTCTCCGCGCGTCTTTCCGAAAATCGGTTGTGGCGGGTTACATGGTAGCGCATTTTCGCCAAGAGCGGGTCGCACCTGATCAGATTCCGGCATTCGGCTGGCGGGGTGATGCAGCGTTTGCGAAGCAAATGCGTTCGCCCTGCCGGACGAATTCGATTTGGTGCGACAGGCTCTAGGGAGCGTTTTGCGCAACCTTTTGAAGGTTCCATGCGGCATTTTCGCAGTCCTGCAAGCGTCTTGTTTCAAATGGTTTCTTTTTGATCCTTTCACGCCGGTGTAAAATGGATTACCCGCGCCCGAAGTAAACACCGGCTGGGTTTATCGGCAAGGTGATTTGGCCGATGGCCTGAAGCGTTTCCGGTATTTGGGGGCACGACAGCGGTGGGCTGTTTCAGAGGATTCCGTCGCCGGCCTCTTGCACGGAAATACCGAGCGCTTCCAGACCAGCCTCCAGGTAGTCCGACAACAAGGTCATACCGAGCAGGTAATCCTCAGTCGGTGAGGTGCGTTCCGCCCGGGCCGTGGCAATGGCTTCTTCCAGTTCGGCGGCGTCAAAGGTGTCGCGTCCGATCCAGGCAATGGCGACCAGGCTGGCTTGTTCATCGCGGTTCAGGTCGGCAATATAGCTGCGCAGTTCCGCTTCGGTGCCATCCGACGCGCGACTTTCCAGAATCGAATCTGCGTTCGCGTCCTCTCCGGGCATATCCCAGCGTGCAACCTTGGTGCCAAGCTCGCGGGCGCGCAGGATGACCCGGGCAACCTTTCGTGGACTGATCTCGAGCATCACGATTCCCCCCTCGGCCCATCCTGCCAAACCACGACCTGCGAGGGAAGGGCTAATCCCCTTTCGGCTTGATCAGCGGCACCACCTGCGTGCGCTCTTCGCCGGGAATTTCCTCAAAATCAAATGCGTCCAGCCGTTTGGCGCGGCCCCCTGCCTTGCGCGCGGAAATCGAGATATCTTCGATGTCCCTGGCCGCTTGCGAGAAGTGTTTTCCCAAACTCCCGACCCGGGTTTCCAGCCGCTCGACATCGCCATGCAGCAGCGCCAGTTCGCGCCGGATGGCCCCGGCCTGTTTGCGCATGCGGGCGTCTTTCAAAATGGCGCGCATGGTGTTGAGCGTGGCCATGCAGGTGGTGGGCGAGACGATCCACACCCGCGCGGCAAAGCCTTCGCGCACCAGTTCGGGGAAATTGGCGTGGAGTTCCGCATAGACCGCCTCGGATGGCAGGAACATCAGCGCGCCGTCGGCGGTTTCGCCTTCGATAATGTACTTCTCGCTTATCGCCTTGATATGGGCGCGCACCGAGGTCCGCATGGCGCGAACCGCTTCGGCGACTTCGCGTTCGTTGCTGGCCCGCCGAAGCGCCTCGTAGGCTTCCAGGGGAAATTTCGAGTCAATGACGATTGGCCCCGGCGGGTTGGGAAGCTGGATCAGGCAATCGGCGCGCTTGTTGTTGGAAAGCGTCGCCTGCATGGCGTAGCTGTCCTTTGGCAAGGCCTTGGAAACAATGTCATGCAGTTGGATTTCGCCAAACGCCCCGCGGGTCTGCTTGTTGGACAGGATATCCTGCAGGCTCAGCACATCGCCGGAGAGTTTTTCGATATTGCTTTGGGCCTTGTCGATCGCCATCAGGCGTTCCTGAAGCTGGGTCAGGCTTTCGGTGGTTTTGACCGTGGAGCCTGCCAGGCTT
>CAYSBG010000316.1:0-3145 GCA_964429125.1 uncultured Aliiroseovarius sp. | reverse complement strand
AGCAGAATTAACGCCGCGATGGCGGAAAATGGCGAAATCCCGAAGGGACGCGGCGGGGGCGCAAGGTAAATGAGGACAGGCCCTAAGGGGATTGGCGAGTCAGCCAGAGCATGTCGCGCCTGGTCAGGCTCGGGTATTTGGCTGGCTGTCAAACGCCTGCAGCCGCGCGACATAGCGCGCCAGGGTGTCAATCTCCAGGTTGATCTGTGCGCCAATGGCCACAGTATCCCAATTGGTCACCTGTTGAGTATGGCTGATCAGGTTCACGCCGAATTGCACGCCGTCCACCGCGTTTACGGTCAGCGACGTACCGTTCAGCGCCACCGACCCTTTGGGCGCAATGAAACGGGCCAAATCGGCCGGCGCCGCAAACGTCACCCGCAGGCTGTCGCCCTCGCGTTCCAGCCCGACCACCTCGGCAACGCCATCCACATGACCCGACACAATATGGCCGCCAAGTTCATCCCCCACCCGCAAGGCACGTTCCAGGTTGACCCGCCGCCCAGGGGCCCAGGCGCCCAGATTGGTCTTTGACAGGGTCTCGGCGGAGATATCCACCTCATAATAATCCGCCCCCAACGCCACCACGGTCAAACACACCCCATCCGACGCGATCGAGGCCCCAAGGTCGATGCTGGCGGTATCATAAGCGGTGGCGATGCGCGCGCGCATGTCGCCGCCGCTGGTATCGGAGGCCTGAACAATGCCAATATCGGAGATGATGCCGGTGAACATGTGCGCCTCTCTGGCTGGAATGACCATGCGAGTTCTTATCCGCTCGGCGCGCTTTTGCCAAGGCTGCGTAAAACCGAATGGCCGCGACTTGCCCCCCTGAAGCGGTGGCGGGGAAAGGAAATCTTCCCCTCCCCTTGTTATTGCGCCGAAACTGGTCACAAAAAGGCCCAAAAGAGCTTGTAGAAAGGCCGTGGGTAGTGCGTATACACTGTGTTGCGAGGGTAAAATGAAAACAGATATCCGGCAGATCACCGGCAAAAACAGGCATTTCCTGTTCTTGCAGGGGCCGCATGGGCCATTTTTCTGGCGTTTGGGCAAGATGCTTGGCGCTTCTGGCGCGCGCGTTTGGCGTGTGGGGTTCAACCGTGGCGACCAGGCCTTCTGGCGCGACAAGGAAAGCTATATCCCGTTCAACGACGCGGCCGAGCGCTGGCCGGCGCGTATTGCCGACCTGCTTGGGCAAAAGGCTATCACCGATCTGGTGCTTTATGGCGACACCCGGCCGATCCACGCCCAGGCAATTGCCGCAGCCCAGGCCAGGGGTATCCGCGTGCATGTGTTTGAAGAAGGCTACCTGCGCCCCTATTGGATCAGCTATGAGCGCGGCGGCGCCAACGGCAATTCGCGACTGATGCAGATGGGCGTGGCAGAAATGCGTACCGCGCTACAGGATTGCGAACTGGACCTGCCCGAAGCACCCGCGCGCTGGGGCGATATGCGCCAGCATGTGTTTTACGGCGCGCTGTATCATTGGTTCGTGATGTTCCGAAACCAGAAATACCAGATGTTCCGCCCGCACCGTGACCGCAATGTGTCACAGGAATTTGCGTTGTATCTCAAACGGTTGATCTTTATGCCTATCCGTGCTGGCCGAAGGATCAGTGCCTCTTTACGCATCAAGCACGGCGGTTTTCCCTATCATCTGGTGCTGTTGCAGCTGGAACATGACTCCTCCTTTCAAATGCATAGCCGGTTTGCCACCATGTCCGAATTCCTCGCCGTGGTGATCGAAGGCTTTGCCGCCGGTGCCGCCCCCCATCACCACCTGGTGTTCAAGGCCCATCCGCTTGAGGACGGACGCACCAACCTGCGCCGCGACATCCAGCGGCTTGCCCGCCGGCACGGGGTTTCAGAACGTGTGCATTATGTGCCCGGCGGCAAACTGGCCCGCCTGCTCAACCATGCGCGCTCGGCGGTGACGGTAAATTCAACCGCGGCCCAACAGGCGCTGTGGCGTGGCCTGCCAATCAAGGTGTTCGGCCAGGCCGTCTATGCGAAACCGGAGTTCGTTTCGACCCAAAGCCTGCCGGATTTTTTCGCCCATCCGACCCGGCCCGACAGCCGCGCCTACCGTGACTATCGCCATTACCTGCTGGAAACCTCGCAAATCACCGGCGGTTTTTACTCGGCGCGCGGCCGCCGGCGCCTGCTGCGCCAGGTGGTCGATATGATGCTGGCAGCCGATGATCCATACGAGGCGCTGATGCGCGGAACAGCGGCACCACGGCAACACTTGCAACTGGTCACCTGAAGCAAGCGCGTTTGTGGCTGGATTTTCTGAACAATCCCGTCTAAAGTGTTCAGAACCGATGATAAAGTCACGAAAACAGTGGCTGGCACGGCAAACGGTACAATACAAATAGCGTCAAAAGGCGCATTACAATAAGCGTCAAAAGGCGCATTCTGAGGCAGAGTTCCAGACGAGGAGCAAGAGCAGTGACTTCTGAGAAAACCCTATGGGGGCGCCGGGCGGCGCTTTTCGGCCTTGCCGGCACACTCGCCGCCTGTGGCCTGCCACAACTTGGGCCAAACAAACGCCAGATCTTCTCGGGTTCGGTGCTGGAACAGGGCGACGCCTTCGTTGTGTCTGTCAATGACCGGGTGACCCGCGCCACCGCGGTGATTTCATCGCTTGGATTTGAGGACAGCTTCCTGCGCGCGGGTGTTCTGGGGTCGGATACGATCCGGCCCGGCGACACGCTTGGCATCACGATCTGGGAGAATGTCGAAGACGGCATCCTGACCACCGCAGGCGCGCCCGCGGCCCTGACCGAAGTGCAGGTAGACGGCGCAGGTTTCATTTTTATCCCCTATGCCGGACGCATTCGCGCCGCGGGCAACAACCCCGAAACGGTACGCCGGGTGATTACCGAAAAGCTTGAAAGCCAAACACCCGACCCGCAAGTCATGGTGCAACGCCTTGCCGGCGACGGGGCCACGGTTTCGATTACCGGCTCGGTTGGCGCCCAGGGGGTATACCCGATCGAACGCCCGACCCGAACGCTCAGCGCGATGCTGGCCAAGGCCGGTGGGGTGTCGATATTGCCGGAAGTTGCCCGGGTGCATGTGGTGCGCGCCGGCAAGACCGGAACCATTTGGTATATGGACCTTTTCGAAAACCCGAACTGCG
>CAYSBG010000315.1:0-3147 GCA_964429125.1 uncultured Aliiroseovarius sp. | reverse complement strand
CCCGTTCCAGTGTAGCCTGAATTTCGCTCAGCCGTGGCGACGTGCCCACCAGCGAGGCGCGCATGGTCGCCACATCCGCCGCCAGCTCGTATTTCAGCAGAAAGTTCTCGCGCCGCAAATGCTGTCGGTCAAGCGAGCGCGCCACCGCGTTCAGTATCTGATTTGAGCGGAACGGTTTCAGCACGAAATCGACCGCGCCGGCACGCAGGGCCTCGATCGCGGTTTCCAGATCGGCAAAAGCGGTGATCAGGATCGCATCGGCAAAGAAGCCAATAGAGCGTTGCTCGCGCAGCCATTCCAGCCCGTTTTTACCTGGCATCACATTGTCCAGAATAACGATGTCAAAATGGTGTTTATCCAAAAGCGTGGCAGCAGCGGCGCAATCTGGCGCTGCGTCGACATATTTGCACCGCGGTCCAAGGACCTTCAGCAGAAAATTGCGCATCCCCGGCTCGTCGTCGACAATCAGGATCGACGCCAGCTCCAGCGAGGTGCCGAAGTCGTTGCCCCGGCCCGGCACGCCCTCACCGGTGGCTGCGGATAGTTCATTCATGCGTCACCATTGGCTATCGCGCCCATCCGGCGCACATCTCCATGGTGCATTTTTGCCGCGTGGAACTCAAGCCTTCTCGGCCTCAAGGTCATCCAGGGTTTCCGCTAATAGCTCGGACAGGCCCAACACTTCGAGGTCCATTTCCTGATCGTCCAGCCCATCCTCGAACACCGTTCGGCAGTTGGCGCAGGGCACCACCACGGCCTCCAGCCCATCAATGGCGTTAAGCTGTCCGGCCTTGGAGTTGAACGCGGCAAGCTGCAATTCCTCGGCGCGCGGATTGGCGGAAACCCCGCCACCGCCGCCACAGCAGAAATTGGTCACTCCGGCACCCTTCATCTCGACAAAATCGGCGCAGGAATCGTCCATCAAGTGACGCGGCTGTTTTAGAAGGCCGCCACGGCGGATAATCTGGCAAGGGTCATGCAGGGTCATGCGCCGGCCATCTTTTTTGCCCGCCGGGATACGCCCATCGCGGCGCAATTGATCCAGCAAGTCGACAATATGCACCACTTCGAACTTGAACTGGCGCCCGATCATATTCGGCCCGGCCCAACGCACCGCGCCATAAGCATGGCCGCATTCCGGGCTGATAAGGTATTTCACCTCCAGCTCTTCGGCGGCCTCAACAACACGGGTCACGATCTCCTTGGCGAACGGCCCCGAACCGATCTGGACCCCGACATTGGTTGCCTCGTACGCCTTGGAGGATATGGTCCAGTCCACCCCGGCGCGCTTGAACAGCTTGGCATAGGCGGCGATCACCTCGGGATAGCCCATTACCTCCATCGACGAAAACGTCGCCATATACTCGGCGCCCTTCTTGTCGATCTGGATGGGGATGCCGGTGTCTTTCTCTACATGAGCAATCTGCGCCTTGAGCGCCTTGAGCGTCACCCCCATGGGCGAGGAGGTCTTGCGCACGAATTCAGCCGAGCGCTGCAGCCCCTCGGGCACAAACCCGGCGGCGGAAAAACCCTCACGCATCTTGCGGATGGTACCGGCAATATCCAGCCCCATCGGGCAGACCAGCGTGCAGCGCGCGCACATGTTGCAGCTGTCATAGACCAGCGGCTCCCACTCGACCAGCATGGCTTCGTCCACTTCGGGCGGCACCATGCCAAGCATCTTCTTGATGCCGGACAGGGGCGCCACGTGGCGTTCATAGGTGCGCCGCATCGGCTCCAGCTTCCAGGTTGGCGTATATTTGGCCTCGCCAGTATTCAGGTGGAAATGGCAGGCTTCGGCGCATTCGCCGCAATGCACGCAGGCCTCGAAAAAGCTGGCCACTTCGCCATCGGTAAACTCGATGAATTTATCAATGGCAATCTGTGCGCGGTTTTCAGTTTTATCGCTCATAGGTTTATCCCCTTGCGCCCATAGGTAGCGCCTGAATGGCCGCGTGACAGCACGAAGGTAAAGGCATGCATCAGGCGCGAGAACGGGAAATAGATCAGCCAGATATCGACGAACAGCATGTGGATCGCGCGCAGGCTGTCATGGCTTTGCTGAAGCGCCAGACAGCCGGTCAGCATCACCAGAAAGGTCAGGATGGTGCTGGCGTGGTCCTCGCGCCTTGTGATCTGGCGCATCACCGGGTCGGAAATGCGCCTGACCCAGAGCGCCACCAGCCCGGCAAAGGCGATGTCGGCGGTGACGATAAAACCCCAGCGCGGCAGAGCCTGCCATGTGAGGCCGGTGAAGCGTTCGATAAAGGTAATGTGGAAGGCGCCGAAAAACACCAGCACGAACAAGGCCAGATGGAACGCGTAGCCTGCGAGAATATGCAGCCAAGTGCGTCGGGTGAAGATGCCGCGCGGCACGAAATGGCGCAGGTTGCCACGCACGAACCCCCAAGCGGCCGAGCCGTTGGGCGGGGCGATGTCGGGACGACGGCCAAGGCGCAGCAGGCCCAGCACTTTCCAGGCGGCCCCCAGAAGGAAAACCCCGGCGGCAAGGTAAAACAGCGGTCTTTCGACAAATTGCAGAAAGCTCATGACTGCGCCTCTTTGCTTAACTGGTTGCTTATCCGGGTTTCCGAGAGACTAGGGGTTTCTGGATGCGCTTCTTTGCCGGTCATTTCTTCATACCAGATATCGTGGTGTTCCTTGGCCCAGTTTTCATCGACCTCGCCTTTGAGCATTGAGTCAATCGAGCCTTCCATGCCAATCGTGCCCACATAGATATGACCCAACGCAACACTGAGCAGCAGCACCCCGCCCAGCACATGCAAAACGGTCGAAAGCTGCAACAGGCGCAGATCATCGGTGAGCCAGGGAAACAACATCAGGATGCCGGTGGCAGACATGACGATGCCGACCAGGATCACCATCCAGAACCAGCTTTTTTCACCAAAATTGAACTTGCGGCTGGAAACATGGTGGCCAAACAGGCCACCGGCGCGCAAAATCCATTTGAAATCATGCGGGTGAAAAAAGTTTCCCCGCACGAACTTGATGAATAGCCAGACCAGGGCGATTATGAAAAGCGGGCCGAACAGATTATGGCCCTGCATCGCCGCGCTTGTCACCGCCGAGTTGACCGCGCGCCCCAGATAGGGAGCAATCAGCGGCCGGCCCAACAGGATCAGCAGG
>CAYSBG010000314.1:0-3162 GCA_964429125.1 uncultured Aliiroseovarius sp. | reverse complement strand
GCCCCGAGCGGGTCACAAAGCAAACGGAAGACAGAAGCATGGCACTCAAGTCGTATAAACCGACGACGCCAGGCCAGCGCGGGCTGGTGCTGATCGACCGTTCGGAGCTTTGGAAAGGGCGTCCGGTTAAATCTCTCACCGAGGGTTTGACCAAAAAGGGCGGCCGGAACAATACCGGACGGATCACAATGCGCCGCCGTGGTGGCGGGGCAAAGCGTCTCTATCGTATCGTCGATTTCAAACGTAACAAGTTTGATGTCCCGGCGACTATTGAACGTATTGAATATGACCCGAACCGGACTGCATTCATTGCCCTGGTGAAGTACGAGGATGGCGAGCAAGCCTATATCCTTGCGCCCCAGCGCCTGGCTGTTGGTGACAAGGTCGTGGCAAGCGCCAAGGCCGACATCAAGCCCGGCAACGCGATGCCGTTTTCCGGCATGCCGATTGGTACCATCGTGCACAATATCGAGCTGAAGCCTGGCAAGGGGGGGCAGATCGCCCGCGCCGCCGGCACCTACGCCCAGTTTGTTGGCCGTGACGGTGGTTACGCCCAGATCCGCCTCTCTTCGGGCGAGCTGCGCATGGTGCGTCAGGAATGCATGGCCACCGTCGGTGCCGTGTCCAACCCCGACAATTCCAACCAGAACCTTGGCAAGGCTGGCCGCAACCGCTGGAAGGGCATCCGCCCCTCCGTGCGTGGTGTGGTGATGAACCCGGTTGATCACCCCCATGGTGGCGGCGAAGGCCGTACCTCGGGCGGGCGTCACCCGGTGACCCCGTGGGGCAAACCCACCAAGGGCGCCAAGACCCGCAACAAGAAAAAGGCTTCTAGCAAGCTGATCATCCGCTCGCGGCACGCGCGCAAGAAGAGGCGTTAAGACATGGCACGTTCTGTCTGGAAAGGGCCTTTTGTCGACTCCTACGTCCTCAAAAAGGCCGAGAAAGCCCGTGAATCGGGTCGCAACGAGGTCATCAAGATCTGGTCGCGTCGCTCCACCATCCTGCCCCAGTTCGTGGGGCTCACCTTTGGTGTCTATAATGGCCGCAAGCATATCCCGGTGCTGGTCACCGAGGAGATGATCGGCCAGAAATTCGGTGAATATTCGCCGACCCGCACCTATTACGGCCATGCGGCCGACAAAAAAGCAAAGCGGAGGTAAGTCATGTCCAAGACGAAAAATCCCCGCCGCTGTGCGGATAACGAGGCCATGGCGAAAACCCGCATGCTTCGCACCAGCCCGCAGAAGCTCAACCTTGTTGCCCAGATGATCCGTGGCAAGAAGGTTGAACAGGCGCTGACCGACCTGACGTTTTCGAAAAAGCGTATCGCGCTGGACGTGAAGAAATGCCTGCAATCGGCGATTGCCAATGCTGAAAACAACCATGGCCTGGATGTGGACGAGCTGATCGTCGCCGAGGCCTGGGTCGGCAAGAACCTGACCATGAAGCGCGGTCGTCCGCGGGCGCGTGGCCGGTTCGGCAAGATCCTGAAGCCGTTTGCGGAAATCACCATCAAGGTGCGTCAAGTCGAGGAGCAAGCCTAATGGGTAACAAAGTCAATCCGATCGGCATGCGCCTTCAGGTCAACCGCACCTGGGACAGCCGTTGGTATGCGGATACCAAGGATTACGGTGATCTTCTGCTGGAAGACCTGAAAATCCGCGACTTCATCAATGACGATTGCAAGCAGGCCGGCATTAGCCGGGTGATCATCGAGCGTCCGCACAAGAAGTGCCGCGTTACGATCCACACCGCACGTCCGGGCGTGATCATCGGCAAAAAAGGCGCCGATATCGAAACCCTGCGCCGCAAGATCGCCAAGATGACCGACAGCGAGTTGCACCTGAACATCGTCGAAGTGCGCAAGCCCGAGCTTGACGCCCAACTGGTTGGCGAAAGCATCGCCCAGCAGCTTGAGCGCCGGGTCAGCTTCCGTCGTGCGATGAAACGTGCGGTGCAGAACGCCATGCGCATGGGTGCGCTGGGTATTCGGGTCAACGTCGCGGGCCGCCTTGGTGGTGCCGAGATTGCCCGGACCGAATGGTATCGCGAAGGCCGGGTGCCGCTGCATACGCTGCGCGCCGACATCGACTATGCCACCGTCAAGGCGACGACTGCCTACGGGATTATCGGCATCAAGGTGTGGATCTTCAAAGGTGAAATCATGGAGCATGACCCTGCTGCACGCGATCGCCGTCAACAGGAACTCCAGGAAGGCCCTGCACCGCGTGGTGCTGGCGGCCGCCGCTAAGGAGGGCAGGATATGCTGCAACCAAAACGCACCAAGTATCGCAAGATGCACAAGGGCCGGATCCATGGCAAAGCCAAGGGCGGGTCTGACCTCAATTTCGGCTCTTTCGGGCTGAAGGCGGTCGAACCCCACCGGATCACCGCGCGTCAGATCGAAGCCGCGCGCCGCGCCATGACCCGACACATGAAACGTCAGGGCCGGGTCTGGATCCGGATCTTCCCCGACACCCCGGTCACCTCCAAACCTACCGAAGTTCGGATGGGTAAAGGTAAGGGATCGGTGGATTTCTGGGCGGCCAAGGTCAAGCCGGGGCGGATGATGTTCGAAATCGACGGTGTCGACGAAGACACCGCCCGCGAAGCCCTGCGCCTGGCGGCGATGAAACTGCCGGTCAAGACTCGCACTGTGGTCCGTGAGGATTGGTAGAACCGATCCTCACGAGTGCGCTATAGCGGGTTTCTAAAAGAAACCTGCGGGCCGCACCCCGGTTGAGAAACAAGAACCCCGCCGGGACATCGGCGGGGTTCTGCTTTTTCGGAAATTGCGCTACATTAACACCCTTTTGGGCTTGCCCCACGCGCCTTTCCCCCCTATACGGCCATCTTCACCACGGACTCCACCGGGAATCGGGGTGACCTTTGTTGTGCACAATGCACGAAAAGGGCCCGCCGGTGATGTTGAAAAAGGAAAAGGCGATGAAAGCCGCTGAATTGAACGAAAAGACGCTCGACCAACTGAAAGAACAGCTGGAAGAGCTCAAGAAAGAGAGCTTCAACCTGCGTTTCCAGCAGGCGTCGGGCGCTCTGGAAAATACCGCGCGGATGCGCCAGGTTCGCCGTGATGCGGCCCGGGTCAAGACCGTACTTAACTAGAAAGCCGCCGCAGCGGCTGGCCAAGCGTAAGAGGAG
>CAYSBG010000313.1:0-3170 GCA_964429125.1 uncultured Aliiroseovarius sp. | reverse complement strand
TAGGGCATGTGGCGGCGCGGTGCAACGCCGCCGTGTCCGCTTAGGTGGTCCAACCAGACACGGATTTGACCTCAAGGAAGTCCTCGATCCCCCACGCGCCGCCCTCGCGGCCATTTCCGGATTGTTTGTAACCGCCAAACGGGGCACCTGCGGCACGAGATTTGCCGTTCATTTCAACCATTCCCGCGCGCATTTGCCGAGCAACCCGCACGGCGCGTTGCGGATCGGTTGACTGGATGTAATTGGTCAGGCCGTACACCGTGTCATTGGCGATGCGCACGGCGTCTTCTTCGGTATCAAATGGGATCATTGACAGGACCGGGCCAAAAATTTCCTCGCGCGCGATAGTCATGTCGTTGGTCACATCGGCGAACACGGTTGGGCGTACGAAATAACCACGGTTGAGGTCCTCAGGTCGATCAAGACCGCCAGCGACAAGGCGGGCGCCTTCGTCGATGCCTTTTTGGATCAGCCCCTGGATTTTGTCGTATTGTGCCTGGCTAACCACCGGGCCGATATGGCGTCCGGCGATGTTGGCCGGACCGACGGTGACCTTTTCGGCGGTTTCCCGGGCTATTTCCACCGCTTGATCGTAGATCTCGCGTTGAACCAGCATTCGCGAGGGGGCGTTACAGGACTGGCCGGTGTTGTTCATCATATGCAAAACGCCGCGTTTCACCGCCTTGTCGTCGGCATCGGCAAAGATGATGTTGGCGCCCTTACCACCCAGTTCCAGATGCACGCGCTTTAGGGTTTCCGCGGCATTTTGGGAGATGGCGATTCCGGCGCGGGTAGAGCCGGTGAAGCTGACCATATCAACGTCAGGGTGGCCGGAAAGCTGGGTGCCGACGCCCGGCCCATCTCCGTTGACCATGTTGTAAACCCCGGCGGGGGTGCCTGCTTCGGCCATGATTTCGGAAAACACAATGGCCGAGAGCGGCGAGATTTCGGAGGGCTTAAGCACCATGGTGCAACCAGCGGCGAGCGCGGCAATGACTTTCAGCGTCACTTGGTTCATCGGCCAGTTCCAGGGCGTGATCAAGGCGGCAACGCCGACCGGTTCGTAAAGGATGCGGTCCTCGGGCGCGTGGGGGCCCAGGGGGCGCTCAAACTCAAAGCGCTCAAAAGCCTTGATGAAGTTTGAGATATGCCAAGTGCCAGCGCCGACCTGCTGGGAGCGGGCCATGTCGATAGGCGCGCCCATTTCCAGGCTCATAGCCTCCGCCAGGTCATCACCCCGGGCCTGGTAGACTTCGAGGATTTTTTTGATCAGGGCAAGGCGTTCTTCTTTGGCGGTGAACGCCCAGTTTTCAAACGCCGACTTGGCCGCGGCAACAGCGGCATTGGTGTCCGCCGTGTCGCCAAGGGAGATCACCGCGCAGGGCTCTTCGGTGGAGGGGTTTATGACGGTCAGATCATTGGCTTTGGCCGGGGCGACCCATTTGCCATTGATGTAGAAATCGCGCTTTTCGATCATGGGAATCTCCTTTGTTCGCAGCAATCTGTCACCGCATGCAGGGGTATGCAAGGTGGCTTTAGAAATTTGATCAAATATTTCAGCCGCGACATTTTGACGGTCCAGCTGGAATATGGTAGTTTAGAATCTATCTAAAGAGCGAGACGCGCTTAAAGCTTCAGGAGAGACCCAATGGGACTGCGATTAAACGAAACTGTACCGAATTTTACCGCCATGACCGACCATGGAGAGATCAAATTTCACGATTGGATTGGTGATAGCTATGCGTTGCTGTTTTCCCATCCAAAGGATTTTACCCCGGTCTGTACCACGGAGTTTGGTGCGGTGGCACAACGGGCGGCACAATGGGAAGAGCGCGGGGTCAAGGTTATCGGCTTGTCGGTGGACGGGGTTGAAGAGCACCACCAGTGGAAGGCGGATATTGAGAGTTTTGCCGGTGCGAAGGCAAATTTCCCGATCATTGCGGACACCGATCTGGCGGTTTCCAAGGCGCTGGATATGTTGCCGGCCGAGGCCTATATGCCGGACGGACGTACCGCCGCCGACAGCGCCACGGTTCGTGCCACCTTCCTGATCGGTCCAGACAAGAAAATCCGGTTCATGCTGATTTATCCGATGTCTGTGGGACGCAATTTTGATGAAATCATCCGCGCCGTTGACGCGGTTCTGGCGACCGACAAGGCGCCAATTGCAACGCCGGCCGGCTGGCAACCAGGCGATGATGTGATCATCGGAATGGGGGTGTCTGATGAGGATGCCAAACAGAAATTCGGTAATTTTGAGACAGTACTGCCCTATCTGCGCCTAACCAAAGCGCCTGGTTGAACCGCGCGGCACTTGCCTGTATTCAGACTTCTCCCCGGCATGTGCCGGGGCGACCAACTGGGGGTTTCACCCCCAGACCCCCAAGGTATTTTTACAAAGATGAAGGGGTGGCGTCGTTGCGCGCCTATTTTTTGGTGCGGGCGGCTTCGATGGCGTTCTCGAGGGTTGTCATATCGCCGATATGGTTGGCGAGGATCAGGATCAGGCGTGCATGGAGCGCGTCGCTTTCCTCCTTGGTCAAGCCTTCATGTGCGGCCAACAAAGTGGCATAGAAATCATCGGCATTGTCAAAATTCGGGGTGAGGATCAGGTTGTGCAAGCTGGACATCTGCTCACTCCTTGCCAATGGCGCGCCGGATTGCGGCACGTATAAGGGATTCGTTAAAGCTGGGACGGCGGGCAGCGACGTGTTGGTCGGGCCGGATCAGGTAAACGGCCGAGGCTTCCTCACCCAGATACCGTCTTTTCAAGGCGCCAGAGCGGTCATCCTTGGTGGACAATGCCACGCGGGTAACGGTTATGCCCTCCTCGACAATCTCGTCAGGCGCATCGGCATCAATGGTCAGCAAGGTGAAATGGTTGCCCAGCTGGTCGAGCAAGAACGCGTCGCCAATTTTAACATCAACGCAAGGCGCGCCGGGGCAGGTTCCACGTGGGCCATTCAAGGCATCGGCAGTATTGAGCGGAGAGCCGTCATATGTGCAGGGCACGCTGAGGCGCCCCGAATTTACCAGCGGGCGGGCGAATTCGTATTGCTCGGCCAGGTCCAGCACCGCGTCGCGCAGCACTCGGCTGATTTCCGATTTCGGGGTAATGAAATCGGTCGAGCGGGTGGAGTTGAGGATGTTTTCGTCGGCGCCATGGATGC
>CAYSBG010000312.1:0-3186 GCA_964429125.1 uncultured Aliiroseovarius sp. | reverse complement strand
GCCAGAAAGAGGGAAAACCACAAAACTGGCCTCCAAGCTGACCGTCGTGCAGAGGTCTTCTTGATTGGATTTGCTCTGGTTGGCGGCAGACAAGGGGGCGCCCGCAAACAGCGCCACACGGCCAAGCGGATATTCGACCGTCTGCTGGCCGAATATGGTTTCACCGGCGGGTATAGGATTGTGAAGGATTGCGTTCGTAGCAAGAAACGCAGCAGCAAAGAGATGTTTGTTCCGCCGCCCCATCCGGCGGACCATGTATTACCCGGGCAGGCGACTGCGCAGCAATCTGCCCCACAGCGATGCCTGTTACATCAGGGCTTGCCCGGCAGCCAAGAGCGAAGCCTGGCTGGATAGTCACGTGCATGCCTTTGCGGTCTTCGGGGCGGTTCCACTGGCGATCCTGTATGACAATGACCGGAGCCTTGTTGCCAAAACCCTGCCAAACGGGGGTCGCAAACGCACGCAACGGTTCGTGGCAAAATACTGAAGTGACGTATCAATGTACGTTATTTACCAATTCAACCGCATTTGCCAATTGCTTTTGTCCTTGAACCCGTAGGGTCGTAAAGCGGTTTAAGGGATGCCTCGGCCCGCACTCGGCCCCCTGCAATATCTATCTCAAACGTAGATCCAAGCAATTCGGTGACGCCTTCCCCCTTACACGGCACATACCCCAATCCGACAGCAGCACCCAAATGGTGGCCATAGGCACCCGAACTGAGATAGCCGACCACCTCACCATTGCGCAAGATCGGTTCGTTATGAAACAGAAGCGGTTCCGGGTCGGTCAATTTGAACTGTACAAGGCGGGATTCAAGCCCGGCATCGCGTTTGGCCAGCACTGCGTCTCGGCCAATGAAGACGGGTTTGGAGGTCTTTACCGCAAAGCCCAAACCGGCCTCAAGCACATGATCTTCGCTGGTGATGTCATGGCCAAAATGGCGAAATGCCTTTTCAATCCGGCAGCTGTCCATTGCATGCGCGCCACACAGCTTCAGCCCGTGATCTGCGCCCGCCTCAAGCAAGGTTTCAAAAACATGTGCGGCCTGATCAGAGGGCGCATAGATCTCCCAACCCAGTTCGCCAACATAAGACACCCGGTGCGCCCGAGCGATACCAAGACCGATCTCTATTTCAAAGGCCGTGCCAAAAGGGGCATCAAACGCGTCCGGGCTAACCACCCGCAGCAGGTCACGCGATTTCGGTCCCATCACTGCCAGCACACCCTCTGTAGCGGTCATATCGGTCAGCACCACGCGCGCCTCGCCAATATGGCGTCGTAGCCAAGTTAGATCAGCCACCTGGGTAGTAGACGGCGTGACGACCAGATAAGCGGTTTCCGAAAGGCGGGTCACGGTCACGTCTGCCTCGATCCCACCGCGCGTGTTGAGAAATTGCGTATAAACAATACGCCCCGGCGCCACGTTGACCTCGTTGCCGCACACAAGGTTAAGAAAGCTGCAGGCGTCTGGCCCTTCGACCCGGATTTTGCCAAACGAGGTCATGTCATAGATCCCCACACTCTCGCGTAGCGCCTTATGTTCGCGCGCGACGTTGTCAAACCACTTGGGTCGGCTCCACGCATAATCATATTTCGCTGTCTGCCCAGAGTTGGCAAACCAACCGGGCCGCTCCCACCCCGCCACTTCGCTCATCACCGCGCCGTGTGCCAGCATTTCGCTGTGGAAAGGTGCGCGCCGTATTCCACGCGCCGTAGCTTTTTGCCGGTAAGGGAAATGGTCTGCGTAAAGCAGACCGAGAGTTTCGCTGGCGCGTTCGGCCAGATAGCGGCGGTTACGTTGAAAATTTTGGGTGCGGGAAATATCGACGCTGCCCAGATCAAAGGGCTTCTCACCGGTATCCATCCACGCCGCCAGCGCCATGCCAGCCCCGCCCGCGCTTTGAATGCCGATGGAGTTGAACCCGGCGGCGACCCAGACGTTATCCATCTCTGGGGCCAGGCCAAGGTGATAGCTGTCATCCGGGGTAAAGCTCTCAGGCCCGTTAAAGAACGTGTGAATGCCCGCCTCGGCAAGTAGCGGCAGCCGGTTGACCGCGGCCTCAAGGATCGGCTCGAAATGGTCGAAATCCTCGGGTAGCTGATCAAATTCGAAATCCTCTGGAATTCCGTTCAGCCCCCAAGGCTTCGCCACCGGCTCAAATGCACCCAGCATGATCTTGCCAGCGTCTTCCTTGTAATAGGCGCATTCATCGGGCACGCGCAGCACCGGAAGCGCGCCAAGTTCCGCGATCGGCTCGGTGACGATGTAAAAATGCTCACAGGCCTGCAAAGGTACATTGGTGCCCAGCATCCGCCCAACTTCATGCCCCCACATTCCGGTGCAATTCACCACATGATCACAGGCGATATGACCCCGCGCGCCGTCGTCGCCCTGCCAGTCCACCCCGGTTACGCGCCGCGCCGCATGTGCCACGCCGACCACTTTGATGCGCTCGGCTATTTGCACCCCGTTTTGCCGGGCGCCTTTGGCCAAAGCCAGCGCCACATTGCCGGGATCCAGTTGCCCATCTGTTGGGATATACACCCCAGCCCGCACCCCTTCGAGGTTCAGATGCGGGTAATACGCCGCCACCTCATCGGGGCTGATTTCCTGTACGTCGACACCAAAAGCCCGTCCCATGGCGGCTTGGCGAAAAATCTCTTCGCGTCGCGCCTCGCTTAACGCGACGGTCACCGACCCAGTCGTGCGCATCCCGGTAGCAATGCCGGTTTCCGCCTCCAAACCGGCGTACAGGTCTGCCGTATACTTGGCGAGCCGGGTGAGCGTCGATGAGGCTCGCAACTGTCCAATCAGCCCTGCCGCGTGCCAAGTCGTGCCCGAGGTCAATGCTTTGCGTTCCAGCAAAACAATATCCTGCCACCCTATCTTGGCCAAATGATAGGCAACCGATGCCCCAACGACACCTCCGCCAATAATCACAACACGCGCTTTGTCAGGAAGCCCCATGCCTTTTCCTTTTCATCTTGGCTTAAATACCTCGGGGGTCTGGGGGCAGTGCCCCCAGCCGGTCGCCTGCGCCAGCAGGCGAAATCCTTCAGCCACGCAAACGCTCATTATCTGGATCCCATAATGGCGCATCTTTCTGCACTACCGCCTTGCACCGCTCACCATGTATCTCCGCCTCCAGTTGACTGCCCGGTACGGCCGAATCCGCCCGCACCAT
>CAYSBG010000311.1:0-3191 GCA_964429125.1 uncultured Aliiroseovarius sp. | reverse complement strand
AGAAAGGCAATCGGCGTGAACGACAGGACCTGTGCCAGGTACACCCCGCCAAAGGCGTAGATCCAGCGGGTTTTCGGCACGTCAAACAGGTAGGAAAAGATGGCCGTCACCGTGCCGGTGCGGCCAAACAGCAAGATCAGCGCCAGGCCGATGACAAAGGGCGGGGTGATGATCGGGATCACCGTCAGCAGGCGCAGAAGTTTCTTGGCACGAAAATCGGTGCGCGTGAAAATCAACGCGAACGCCAGGCCCAGCAGAACCGTTGTGCCCCCGGTCATGATCGCCAGCATCACCGAATTGATCGCCGGGCCACATTGGCCGGAGAAGGTCAGGCAGCCCAGCCCCCACAGGTTCGAGGAAAAGAACTCAACGAAAAAATGCGTGGCCGAAAACCCGCCAGGCACCCGGAACGCATTGATCAGGATGGTGGAGACCGGGAAAAACACGAACACCGCAACCAGCGATATGATCAACCCGATCAGGCTGACGACAAAGGCGTCCCCGGTGCTTTTACCGGCACTGGAAAACGCCGTGGTCAACATGAACAGCATGGCAAACAAGGTCACCATCGCCCCGGCGCCAAAGCCGGGCTGGCCGCGCTCCCCGCCCAAGGTGGTGTACAGGCCGATCAGGTAGCGCGGGCCGTGCTGGACGATGGAAAACCCTTGCAACATGGTCAATAACAGCCCGGCGGCAGACAATGCCACAATGATGCGCGCCTGTTGCACCGGGTTTTTCACAAGGAGCAGCGCCGCGGCCGCGCCAAGGAAGGCAACCAGCGGGGCAAACAGGTAGGCGTCACCGCGCAAGGCCTGCCAGAACCCCGCCCCGGTATCCTCAAGCGCGCCGACCCCACCGATCCAGCGAAAGGTCCAGAACCCCACCTCGGTCATGTGCCAAGGCAGCAAGGCATAGCCAAACAGGCCAACCACCAGCCACAAAAATGTGGTGCGTTGCATGAAATCCCCCCCGGAACCGGCGCCGCGTTTTGCGATCACGTACGATGGCGCGCGCCCCAATCAGATCGGGCCGCGCACCTGAATCATGTTGGATCAAACCCCTGTCAGGGCTTGATCTCGGCGTCCCAGCGCGCCAACAGGCGGGCCCGGGTTTCGGTCGAGCCATAGGTGGCAAAATCATAGTCGATCAGGTTGATCGTTGCCACGTCTGGCGCGGCATCCGGGATCGACGATGCGGTGTTGGAGGGGATGTTGTAGACCCCAACCTCGGGACCAGCGGACTGCGCCTCCGGGCTGAGCACGAATTCCACCCAGGCCACGGCTTCGTCAAAGTTCTTGGCGCCCTTGATGATCGACACGCCGCCAACCTCATAGCCCGTACCCTCGCAGGGCGACACGATTTCCAGCGGTAAACCGGCGGCGCGCAGCTTGACCATGTCATGCTCAAAGCCGATGGAAACCCCGGTTTCGCCCCGGGCGGCGGCCTTGGAGGGGGCGGACCCCGACTTGGTGTAAGAGTTCACGTTGGCGCCAATTTCCTTGAGCAAGGCAAAGGCTTCGTCTTCGCCAAATACCTGCACCACGGTGGCCAGCTCGGTATTGGGCGTTCCCGAGGAATTCGGGTTGGCCACCTGGATTTCTCCGACGAAGCGCGGATCGGCCAGATCTTTCCAGCAGGCCGGCGGCGCAATGCCTTTCTCGGCCAGAATCTCGGAATTATAGGCCACGCCCAGCACGCCAAGGTGAATACCGATGGTCCGGCCCTCGGATATCGTTGCAAGGTTCTGCGCCCAGGGATACAGCGCCGATGTGTCCACGCCCGAAGCCTGGGTCAGCCCCTCGGCAGCCGCGATCAGATGCGGATCCCCCGTGCCGCCCCACCAGACGTCAATCTTGGGGTTGCCGGCCTCGGCCCGGACCTGCGCCAGGGTCTCGCCGGTGGATTTGCGTACCATGTTAACGGTGTTGCCCGTGGCATCTTCGTAGTTGCTGGCCATCAGGTCGCACCAGTCTTGCTCGTTGGAGCAGACCACGTTCAATTCCCCTGCCGTCGCCACCCCGCCAGCCAATACTGCCGTAAACGCGACCGCGCTCATCAAAGTAGATTTTTTCACGATTTGTCTCCCGTTAGAACATGCTGACATATGTCAGGCATATTCAAAGAATATATCCTTACAGAAACGTTTGTATAGAAATATTTTGGTCAGCCCTGGTATGCGCCTTTACGTCAACGCCAAAACAAACACCCCCGACCTTTTCAGACCGGGGGCGTTTTTTTCAACCTGGAGCATGTCGCCCCAAATCGAATTCGTCCGGCGGGGCGAGCGCTTTTGCTGCGCAAACGCTGCCTCGCCCCGCCGGCCGAATACCGGAATCTGGTCAGGCGCGACACGCTCTGCTGCAACAAGCCCGGCGCTATTCGTCCAGCACCCGCACCCGGGTCATCACGTCCGGCGCGCCGATGACGGCGCCGTTTTGCCCTTCACCGCGCTTGATCGCGTTGATCACATCCATGCCCTCAACCACCTTGCCGAACACCGTATACTGGTTGTCCAGATAGGTGGCAGGTGCAAAGGTAATGAAAAACTGGCTGTTGGCGCTGTCCGGGTTGGCGGAACGCGCCATGCCCAGCACCCCGGCGCCAAAGGAATAGTCCGAGAACTCGGCCGGCAGGTCCGGCAAATCGGACCCGCCGGTGCCTGCCCGGCTCATGTCTCCGCCCTCGCGGCCAAATTCCACGTCGCCGGTCTGGGCCATGAAACCATCGATCACCCGGTGAAATACCACCCCGTCATAGGCCCCATTATTGGCCAGCGTGATCACCCGCTCCACATGTTTGGGCGCCAGTTCGGGGAACAATTCGACCACCACCTTGCCGTTGGATTCCCCGGCGATGGTAATCTCAAGGCGCGGGTGTTCCAGCACGGCCATGGCCGCATCGGCGCCGGCATTGCCTTCTGCGCCGGTGGTCGCCGGCAACGCGGCCGGGGCTTCCGGCTGACTGGCGGCGGGAGGCTCATTTTCGATCGGCGGGCCGGTGAGCGTTTTGAACGCATAGCCAACCACCAGGGCGATACCCAGCAAAAACCAGAACCAGAACCACAGGACCCGGCGGTCTTTGCCCGGCTTAGCCATCGGCGGCAACCTTGACCGAGATCATCCGGTCCGGGTTCGCCGGCGGCTCGCCCTTGGCGATCTTGTCCACATGTTCCATGCCTTCGATTACCCGGC
>CAYSBG010000310.1:0-3206 GCA_964429125.1 uncultured Aliiroseovarius sp. | reverse complement strand
ATCCTGCCAGCGCAAGCCGTTGCGGATCAATTATGCCGCTGATGACCTAGCGGTCATCCACCCGCGGCACGCCGTGCGACAAAGGAAAATACGGTTTGATCCGCGCTAACTGTGCTTCGCTGAGCCAAAACTGGTCTGCCAGGTTACCCTCTTGATCATGGAAATCTCCGATCCAGAGCTTTGTCTGCTAAGCAAAATACTAATAGGTCCTGGCCCAGGATCAGTGAACGTTAAGCGCAAAAAACTGCGCGGCGTTACGCAGTGAAGTGTCACACTTGGGGCGCTGGGAAGTGTGTCTGGCCATAACCCGGAAACACTATAACACTTGATCCAAGACCGTGGGCCTCATATGCTGGCCCGTAGGATTTATTACTTTTTCAGGAGACCGCACATGTTTCAGTCATTTCGGACATTTCGGACAAAACTGATCAAGCCGGGGACACTGCACCAACCCGGTGGATTTCATCGGCAAATCGGCGGGGTTTTTTTGGCTGGCCTGCTGGCGATGGGCCTTGTCAGCCCGGCAATGGCGTTGGGGGGCGGGGTTGCCAAAGAAGAAGCCAGCCAACCTGCAGCGCCCCAGCCGGTGCTGGTGCCCGAGCCCATTACAAACCCAACGCCGGTACCCGCGCCAAGTGGCCCCACGACCGCCGCAGGGTCCGATGAAGGAGCGTGCAACAATGGCGATCTGGTCGCCTGCACGCGTCTTGGGGTGGCCTATGAATTTGGCGACGATGGCCTGACCCGGGATTACGGCCGCGCGGCAGAGCTTTTCCTGCGCGCCTGCACCGGCGGCGAAAAACAGGCCTGTAACAACCTTGGCTTCATGTACCAAAAGGGCTGGGGGTTTGAGAAAAATCCGGTCATGGCGCGCACGCTTTATCAAACCGCCTGTGATGGCGGTAACATGAAGGGCTGTAACAACCTTGGCTTTGCCTATGAAAACGGCATGGGCCTGGAGCAGAATTACAACGCGGCCTATGGGCTGTATCAACGCGCCTGCGATGGCGGCAACATGAGCGGCTGCAACAACGTCGGCTATCTGCTACAATACGGCCTGGGTGTGCCGGTGGATAATGGCCGGGCGGTGCGGTATTATGAAACCGCCTGTGACGGCGGCAACCCCAATGCCTGTAACAACCTGGGTTACATGTACGAATACGCGTTGGGCGTGCCCGAAGACTATGCGCGCGCGCGTCAATTGTTTGAGAAATCATGTGTTGGCAACACCACGGATGGCTGTAACAATCTGGGCTACATGTACCAGCACGCGCTGGGCGTGGCCGAGGATATGGGGCTTGCTTTTACCTATTTCAAACGTTCCTGCGATGCGGGCGTGAATGCAGGCTGTAACAACTTGGGGTATCTGTATCAGCACGCGCTGGGTGTGGCCGAGGATTTCGGCCAGGCGCGTCGGCTGTATTCCATAGCCTGCGAGGGCGGTAACGCCTCCGGGTGCAACAACTTGGGCTATATGGATGTCAATGGCCTGGGCGGGCCGAGCGATGGCGCCTCGGCGCTTGCCTATTATGCGCGTTCCTGCGAGATCGGCAATGGCCTGGGCTGTAACGAGCTTGGCTTTTTGTATTATCAAGGTACGGCGGGCGTTCGCGATCTGGCCAAGGCGCGTGAATATTTCCAACGCGCCTGCAGCAATGGCAATCAACAGGGCTGTGACAACGCTGCGTCAATGGGAAACTGACGCTCAATCTGGCCGGGTCGCAATAAAAAATGCAACGGCGCAGAGGCTGATGCCCTGCGCCGTTAGCGCCCACGGCGGGATGCTTAGTGTCAGGGACAGGATAAAAACGGCCACCATCGCCAATATCGCCATGATTTTTGCCTGGCGTGATCTGGCGTGATATTGCGCCGCGCTCGGTCCAGTCATTGATAGGTGGGCCAAACAGGGCGTGGCGGGTCAGCCAGCCATGCAGACGCTCCGAAGATCGCGAGAAAAAGAGCGCTGCCAGTAACAGAAACGGCGTCGTTGGCAGGCCGGGCAAAGGGCTCCCCACCAGACCCAGCCCAAGGGCCAGCCAGCCCAATAGCAGGAAAAATTCTTGTCATGGGCCTTCTCCGTTTTCGGGAAATCGCCGTTCGGGCGTGAAATTGCAAGGGGGCTGGAATTATGGCACATCGGAGCCACTGGAACGATGCGGCCTCGCCGCTGCATTTCTCCTCTCGCGCCGGGCCGCAGAACTGCCTATAAGGGGAAAAATATGCCAAAAAGGGGGCCAGGATGTCCGGGGATCTGTCACCAATTGATACTGCCAAATTTGTTGCTGCGCGGCGGGCGGTTGCCTTTGTCGAAGACGGCATGAAGGTGGGCCTTGGCACCGGCTCGACTGCTGCCTGGATGGTCAAATGCCTGGGCGAACGGGTGCGCGACGAGGGCATGAAGATTTCCGGGGTGCCGACCTCGACCCGCACCGCGGAACTGGCCCGTCAGGTGGGCATCAACGTGATCAGCCTGGACGAGGCGCGCTGGCTGGACCTGACCATTGACGGCACCGACGAATACGACGCCGAGCTGTGCCTGATCAAAGGCGGCGGCGGGGCCTTGTTGCAGGAAAAAATCGTGGCGACCGCGTCTGACCAGATGATCGTCATTGCCGACCCCTCCAAAAGCGTCGAGGCACTGGGCGCATTTCCTCTGCCCATCGAAGTGATCCCGTTTGGCTGGCAAACCTCCAAGGCGTTGATCGAGGAAATGCTGGTTTCAATGGATGTTCTGGGTCAGACCGCGACCCTGCGGATGAATGGCGAGGCGCCTTATGTGACCGATGAGGGCAACCATATCCTGGACCTGCACCTGAGTCGTATCGGCAACGCTCGCCAGTTGAGCCTGGTGTTGAACCAGGTGCCCGGCGTGGTCGAAAACGGGCTGTTTATCGACATTTGCGACGTGGTTGTCACCGGCCATGGCGATGGCAAGGTCGAGGTGGTCGACATTAACGAAGGCACCATGTCCGAAGAACAAATCGACATTGCCGGCGCCGACAATCTTTTTGCTGACATCTGAAAATGGCTGGACTGGCGGCAGGGCGGCTGCGGTTCTCTCGGCGCTGGCGGTGATTGCCGGCCTGCCGGGTTTTGGCCTGTGGTGGCGGCATGGGGCGCCTTGGTGGCCGCTGTTGGCGGCGATGTTTCTGGCAACGCCCCGCCAGGCCGCGCTTTTGCGATGGGGGATGGCATCGATGCATCGC
>CAYSBG010000309.1:0-3215 GCA_964429125.1 uncultured Aliiroseovarius sp. | reverse complement strand
CGTTGTACGGACCCACCCATTCGGTCGCGTCGATGGCGCCGGACACCAGGTTTTCGTAGATCTGACCGCCGGGCAGCGAAATGGTGGACACGCCCAACTTGCTCATCACCGTACCGCCAAGGCCGGGGATACGCATCTTCAGGCCTTTGAAGTCTTCTGGATCATTGATTTCCTTGGCAAACCAGCCGCCGGCTTGGGTGCCGGTGGCGCCACAGGGGAAAGCCTTGAGGCCAAAGTTACCCGAAACCTTGTCCCACAACTCCTGACCGCCGGAATACATGACCCATGCGTTCCATTCGTCCACGGTCATGCCAAACGGCACAGCGGTAAAGTAGGCAAAGGCCGGATCCTTGCCGACCCAGTAGTAATCGGCGGCGATATAGGCCTGCGAGTTACCCGAAGCGACTTCGTCAAACGAGTCGAAAGCCTTGACCCGCTCGCCGGCGGCAAAATAGTTTACCTTGATTGACCCATCGGACAGCTCTTCTATGCGTGCGGCTAGACGCTGGGCCGAAGTACCAAGGCCCGGAAAGTCGCGCGGCCAGGTCGATACGATATTCAGTTCCACGACATCCTGAGCCACAGCGGGCGCAGCCAACGCTACTCCGGTCGCGCCTACGGCAGCACCGGTCAAAAACTTACGGCGTTTCATCAAAATCTTCTCCTCCGAGTGGTGATTGTTTTTCTTTGTTTGGTCGCATCCGGACTCCCCGACCACGACGCTGCATTAAACTTACGGGGTTTTCACCTGATTTCAAATGCAAACTGACAAATAGGTCTGTAAAACTTACATATTGCCAAAAATTTAATCGGTTCACAGGTTAGTTAGCGTTAACGAAGCCTGACGGATCGCGCATGGAGCAGTTGAATGTATGGTATTGTATGCAGATGATTCGCCACTGGTAACGGGAGTGTTATGCCGCCGCCGCATTTACCGCCCTATGCTAAAGGAAAAATGGGGAGCCCATGATCCGTTTTTCCATATTTGGCCTGTTTTGCTTCCTTGCTGGAGCCCTTAGCGCTCAGGAACGGGCTGCGAATCACCTGCAAGGGGCATCGTCGCCCTATTTGTTGCAGCATCTTTATAACCCGGTTGATTGGTATCCGTGGGGCGAAGAAGCTTTGCAAAAGGCCCGGGACGAAAACAAAATGATCTTTGTTTCCGTAGGTTATGCCTCGTGTCATTGGTGTCATGTCATGCGCAAAGAGAGCTTTGAGAATCCGGAGATAGCCGCGCTGCTCAATGCCAATTTCATTTCCATCAAGATTGACCGCGAGGCGCGCCCGGATCTGGATGAGCAATTCATGCTGGCAACGCAAGTCATCGCAGGCACAGGCGGCTGGCCCAACAACCTTTTTCTAACCCCGCTGGGCGATCCGGTCTATGGCGGCACCTATTTTCCACCGGCCGAGTTTGCCAGTCTGCTCGCCCAGATGGACGCGTTGTGGCGGGAGGATCCTGGGGCAATCAATGCCGAGGGATTTCGACTGGCACTTTATCTGAAGGATTACCTGACCCGCCAGGCGGCTGCGGTGGCGTTGACCCCAGAGCGAATGCACGCGATCACCGAATCATTGCTGGCGCAAATGGATGAGTTTAACGGTGGCATGGGAACGGCGCCGAAATTCCCACGCGAATCGCTGTTTCTGTACCTGACCGAAAGGGCTCGGCGGGGCGATCGCGCCGCACGAGAGGCCGTTACGGCGGCGTTGGACGGGATGATCGCCGGGGGTATTCATGACCAGGTTGGCGGTGGATTTCATCGGTATTCAATTGACCCGGCCTGGCATGTGCCGCATTTTGAAAAAATGCTGTATAATCAGGCGATGATCGGGTTGTTGTTGACCCGATCCATTGCCGATACGCCCAATCCCGCCCATGAACGTGCGCTCACCCGACTTATTGCCTATCTGATGGACGAAATGCGTACACCTGACGGGGCGTTTTATGCCGCACAGGATGCAGATTCTACCGCGCCCTCAGGCGAAAAACGCGAAGGGGCGTATTATACTTGGACGCCTGAGGAAATAATCGCAGCGCTGGGCGTGGCTGATGGAGACTGGGTCAACTCGGTTTTTGATATCACCCCGGCGGGAGAGGTGGATGACGCCAATGTTCTGCATCTGCCCGGAACTGTACCAGACCCGACGCGGCTTGACCCATTGCTGGCTGCACTTGCCAATGCTCGCGCCACGCGCATGCCACCGGATACGGACGAAAAAGTGTTGCTCGGGTGGAACGGGGCAATAATTTCCCTTTTGGCCGAAGCTTCGCTCGTGACCGGCAAGCCAGAATACTGGCGAGCCGGGGCCAATGCGGCGCGATTTTTGCAGGGAACGCTCAAGACCGAAGACGGCTACCACCGGGTGGTGTATAAGGGAGAAACGTCCTTGCCCGCGCAATTACCGGACCTTGGCGCATTTGCTCTGGGGCTGATCGCCCTGCACGATTATGCGCCTCAAGGTGCGGATGGCGCCGCTTTCCTCGCCGAGGCCCGCAATATTGCTGAAATCATCCGAACGGGATTTGGCTCGGCCGATGAAGGCTATCGGATGTCGATGGCACCCGAGGGTTTTTCGCCGGTGATAGCGATCGAAGATGGCGAACTGGCCTCGGGTAACGCCATGGCGTTAACACTGTTCACCCGACTTTCACGGCGCATGGAAGCGCCGGAATTGGATATCGAAGCCAACCGGCTTGCGGCCACCTTGTCCGGATTCGGTGCGGAAATACCTGACCAACGCGCCGGGGCTTTGGCGGCGGTATTGGAGCTGCAAGTCGGCGCCACCGGGCCGGTACGCTATGTTTCCGGAGGCGCGGTGCGGGTGGAAATGGCGCAGGTTGATAACCGTGTAACTTTTACCCTGAAAATGAAGCCGGGCTGGCACGTCAACGCGCATGCACCGCTGGAGGAGTACTTTATTCCGACCGAGTTGATTGTCGCCGATATGCCCTTGCCTGCTGCGGCCTATCCGGCGCCGGAAGTGGTGCCGCTGGGCTTTAACCCCGAGCCGTTGGCGCTGTATGAAGACACTCTGATCCTCACCGCCGACGTACCGGAAACCAGACCAACCACTGCACGGCTGATCCTGCAATCCTGCTCGGATGAAATCTGCCTCGCCCCAGAGGAATTGGTTTTTACGCTGTGGTAGTTCCGGAAGTGGTGCCGCTGATAGGACTCGAACCTACGACCCCATCATTACGAATGACGTGC
>CAYSBG010000308.1:1451-3224 GCA_964429125.1 uncultured Aliiroseovarius sp. | reverse complement strand
CAGATTTGGTTTTGCCCGCCAGCATCTGCCGCCAGAGCAGCCCTGACCAGATACGTCAGGCGGTTCGCCAAAACCGTTTCGTTTCCTGCCTGAGTCTTGATCCCTTCGGCCGCATGGGCCAGAATAAAGCCAAGCTCGTCGGTTTCGTCCCGCCCGGCCAGCGCATTCAACCGCGCCACCAGGCGGGCGCGTGCCGCAGCAACCTTGTCGGGACCAAACCGGGTTTTCAACTCCAGAACGTCCTCGCTATGGGGGCCGGAAAAAATCAGCCGAAAGAAAAAGACCATATGGGTGGTCAAATAGGCCGTGACCTTTTCTGTGGTGCCGTTCACGGCCGCTGCCGCCTGTTCGGCCATGGAAAACCCGTCTTCGGTCACCAGATCAAAGCAGGCGGCGACAAGGTCGTCCTTGCCGCTGAAATACTGATACAGCGCCGGACGGGACAATCCGGCCTCCGCGCCCACATCGGCCATGGACGCACGTTTCAGCCCATAGCGGGCGAACACCACCAAGGCGGCGCGCTTGATTTGGGTTTTGCGGTCACTCATCGTGCTTTCTTAGGCGTCGCGAAGTAGACGCGCAATCTCACTTTTGACTACGCAGGAGAAATTGATGGCTTTCGGTGGGACCGCGATTTTGCCGAAACGGTTCCGCACCCTTGGCGATGGGCGACTTTGACAGAGGCGACTGCTTTGTGTTTAGGTTGCCTGCGGGGTGAAATCGCCCGAAGGGAAGCCCGACCGGGATTCAGGCGGGACCAGGGGAGGCATTCGATCAGGATGAAAGTGCTTCTTGTAGAAGACGAACCCAATATCGTCGAGGCGATGGGCTTTATTCTGTCGCGGGACGGTTGGGCGGTCTCGACCCATGCCAATGGGGAAACGGCGCTCGACGAAATCCGCCGGGTGACTCCGGATGTGCTGGTACTTGACGTGATGCTGCCTGGGCGCTCTGGCTATGATATCTTGCGCGCATTGCGCGCCGACAACCAGTTTGGCACCCTGCCGGTGCTGATGTTGACGGCGCGCGGCCAGGAAAAGGACCGCGCGCTGGCCAAGGAATTGGGCGCGACCCGGTTCATGACCAAGCCGTTTTCCAACATTGAATTGCGCGACGCCGTCAACGCCATTGCGGAACGCTGAGCCATGCGCCCGCCCGCACAACCCTTGTTTCTGGCGCGCCGTTCCTATCGGCGCCGCCGTCTGATTGATGCATTGCGATTGGTGCCGATCCTGGGCGGGCTCTTGTTCATGGTGCCGGTGCTGGGGGCCTCGGGCCATCCCGGGGCCAGCTTTCGCGGCGCCATTTACCTGTTTTCGTCCTGGGCGTTGCTGATTTTGCTGACCGCCTTCCTTGCGCGCCGCGTTTCCAAATCCGAGCCGGGCCCGCCAGAACGCGAAAACCCCGACGCCGAGGAAAGCGCCCGCTAATGGTCAGCTTCAATCTGCTCGTGCTGGTCTCGATTGCCTATGTGGCGGCGCTTTTCACAGTCGCCTTCTGGGCCGACCGCCGGGCGCGCCAGGGGCGTTCGGCCTGGTTGCGAAGCCCGATAATATACACGCTCTCCCTGTCGATTTATTGTACTGCCTGGACCTTCTATGGCGCGGTCGGCTATGCGGCACGTTCCGGGCTGGAATATCTGACCATTTACCTGGGGCCAACCCTGGTGATGGTCGGCTGGTGGTGGGTTCTGCGCAAGCTTGTGCATGTGGGCCGGGCGCAGCGGGTGACGTCGATTGCTGACCTTTTATCCTCGCGATATGGCAAATCAAA
>CAYSBG010000308.1:0-1441 GCA_964429125.1 uncultured Aliiroseovarius sp. | reverse complement strand
GGGGTGATCGTCACCCTGCTTGCCGTTGTTGGAACCACACCATATATTGCACTGCAACTTCAGTCGGTTACCCTTTCATTCTCGGTGTTTGCCACCGAACGCCCCCAAGGGTTTCACCTGCCGGATCTGAACGCCACTGCCTTTTGGGTCGCGGTGGGACTTGCGGTTTTTACCATTCTCTTCGGCACCCGAACCCTTGATGTCAACGAGCGCCATTCCGGCGTCGTCACGGCGATTGCTGTCGAGGCCGTGGTCAAGTTGGTGGCGTTGCTGGCGGTCGGAATTTTCGTCACCTGGGGGGTTGCGGGGGGCATATCCGGTATTGCCAGCGCGATCGAAGCCAGCCCGATTGCCACTTGGCAAATGGATAGCGCCCGGTGGGTCAGCCTGACCTTTCTGTCGGCGGCGGCCTTTCTGACCCTGCCGCGAATGTTCCAGGTGCTGGTGGTGGAGAATGCTGACGAAAGGCAATTGGCCACCGCCGCATGGGCATTCCCGCTTTATCTGCTGCTCATGAGCCTGTTCGTCATTCCGATCGCCGTGGTTGGCCTTGGCGTGCTGCCCGAAGGCGCCAATCCGGACCTTTTTGTGCTGACTTTGCCGCTTTCAGCCAACCGGGAGGGGCTGGCCATGCTCTCGTTTCTCGGCGGGTTTTCCTCGGCCACATCAATGGTCATTGTTGCAGCAATTGCCCTGTCGACCATGGTTTCCAACAACATCGTCCTGCCGCTCTGGCTCTGGTTACGCCGCGACCGGCCAGGGGCGTCGCAATCCGGCGACCTGCGCCGTCTGGTGCTGGTGGCACGCCGCCTTGCCATAGGCGGCATCCTGCTGTTGGGGTATGCCTATTACCGCTATTCCGGCGGTGGCGCCGCGCTGGCAGCGATTGGTCTGATCAGTTTTACCGGTGTCGCCCAGGTACTTCCGGCGTTGCTTGGCGGGTTGTTCTGGCGCGGCGCCACCCGAACCGGGGCCGCGGCGGGGTTGCTGGCCGGATTTGCGGTCTGGGCCTATACGCTTTACCTGCCCAGCTTTGGCGAGGCCGGGGTGATGAACGCCGCGCTGATGAACCAAGGCCCTTTTGGCATCGCCTGGCTTCGTCCGCGCGCCCTGTTCGGCATCACCCGCATTGACCCGGTGGTGCATGCGTTATTTTGGTCGCTGGTGGCCAATACCGGTGCGTTTTTTGTCGGCTCCTTATTGTCGTTTCCGACCCCGCTGGAACGCCTGCAATCTGCGCAATTCGTTCATGCTCTGGCCCAGAAAAGCCCGGCACCGGGCTGGATAGGCGGCGCCAGCGGCTCGGAGGATTTGCTTATTCTTGCCCAGCGGATCATGGGCGGAAGCGAGGCGCAAACCCTGTTCGCCAAATACGTGGCGCAACAGGGAAAACAGGGCTATCTTCCGGATCCCACGCCAGAATTTATAGAAGCCTTAGAGC
>CAYSBG010000307.1:0-3226 GCA_964429125.1 uncultured Aliiroseovarius sp. | reverse complement strand
GCGCTTGCACACGGGTGAACTGGGCAAAGGAGCCGTCCGGCGTTTCATAGCCCCAGATCCGCTGGCTGGGCGAAAACATCGGGTCGCCGCCATTGCATTCCTCGTCGTCACCATCGTCTTGATTGCAATGCACCACGACCTCGTCGCCGACCTTCCAGCGTTTGACCTTGTCACCGACCTTCCAGACGATACCCGCAGCGTCGGACCCGGCGATGTGATAGGGCGCCTTGTGCACGTCAAACACCGAGATTGGCGTGCCCAAAGCGGCCCAAACACCGTTGTAATTAACGCCTGCGGCCATCACCAGAACCAGGACTTCGTGGCTGTCGATCCTGGGCACGTCGACCACTTCGACCAACATTGATTTGTCCGGTTCGCCGTGACGTTCGCGCCGGATTGTCCAGGCATGCATCTGTTTGGGAACATAGCCCAGAGGGGGCATTTCGCCGACCGCATACAGGTCTTTTTCCTCGGCCTCATAGGTGGCGATTTCGCTATGTATATCTGAGCCCATGGGGCGTGCTCCTGTCTGATGCGGGCGGCGGATATGCCCGATTACGCTCCTGCAGCATTACGAATTGTCGCGCAAGTATGCAACCCAAATCGGCAATGATTTGTAATTTTATGTCGCGCCGCTTGCGGCGGATGCCGAAGGTTTCGGTGGGGAAAGAGGGGTTGGATGCAGCTCGGGTGATAAATGCGCTATTGAATTGGCATAGAAGGCCAAAAGCGCTGTTTCCTCTGGATTGACGCGATAGGTACCATCGGGATCCAGGCTGACGATCTGGCGCAACGTCAGCGTCCGCAGACCGACTTCAACGGTGTAGTCCATATCCTCGCGCGGCAGATGGACGTGTTTCCTGGCAGCCTCCAATTGCGAAACCAGCGCGGCAAAACGCCGGGTGATCTCTGAGAGGGTCAGCCCGTCCTGCTCTATCAGGATGGCCGAGACCAATGGCACAGGCAGCACCGGGACCACCTCGCGAATGCGCTCCATGACCTTTTCGGCCAGGGGTTCGGTCAAGTCGGTCCGGGTATCTTTCTGCCGCTCCAGAAACCGGCTCAGCGACAACGGATTGCCAAACGAAACGCTGGCATATCCCAGCCGATGAAATCGCCCGGTAATGCGTAGCCAGAAATGGCGCCCGATATGGCGCACCACATCGCGCAGGCGCATGCGGAATTTCCGATGCCCGCCCTCTCCGGCCGCGACCAGCACCCGGTCCTCGATCACCCGGTCATAATTGATCGCCACTGGCACGAACACCACATCCCGGCTTTTGCCTGGCCGGAACCCCTGAACGATATAGTTGAGCAGGCCCATTTTCGGCGGCCCCACCTCGCCGGTCAGGCTTAGCCCGCCCTCGGGGAACATCGCCTGCGTCACCCCGCCCTCGGTTGCCATCTGCACATAGCGGGCCAGCACTTTGCGATAGAGTGCGTTGCGGCTTTTTCGGCGGATGAAATAGGCGCCCATGGAGCGGATCAGGCCAGAAAGCGGCCAGTGCCGGGCCCATTCACCGACCGCATAAGACAGGCTGGTGCGTTCCGCCGCCAGCCAGGTCACCAGCACATAATCCATGTTCGAACGGTGGTTTATAACAAAAATAACCGTCGCCTCCGGGTCAATTTTCTCCAACCCTGCCTCGTCAAACACACCCAGCCGCACCCGGTAAAAGCCGCGGCTGATCGCTTTGGCCAACCGGATGGCAATGCCGAAATAGGCGGTGGCGGAAAAGCGCGGCACGATCTCGCGGGCATAGCGATGGGCCTTTTCAAAGGCGACATTGTGCGGGACCTGTTCTTCGCAGGCATATTCCTCGATCGCCTCGGCAATGGCCGGGTCATAGATCAGCCGCTGGATCATATCGTGGCGCCGGGCCAGCTTGAACGGCTCGATTGGCCGGGTCAACCGCTGGTTCAGCCGTTTGACCACGCGTTCCATCCGGTGGCGGAAAAACCACCGCACCGACGGAAACAAAAAGTGCGAGGCGAAAGTGACGATCGCAAAGGCAACCAAAAGCACCAGCGCCCAAAGAGGGACTTCGACAAGGCGGTTCATACGGACAGTCTTTCAGGATTGTTCGCGCGCGTCCAGATATTGCTTGTTCCCCGGGTGAAACCTGCGCCAGATCAAGGCACATGCCTGCGGGCGCGGCTACACTTCCACCGGGAGGCGACGGGAGGGCACAAACGGATAGACTCAGGAGGGTTACATGTTTTTCCTATACCGACGTGTTTTCATTGGGGTTCTTCTTGCGGCCACGCTTGCCCTGCCAGCCCTTGCCCTGGATCGGCGGGTGCGGATCGTAAACAACACGGGATACACCATGGTCGCTTTTTACGGCTCCAACCAGGGTACGGACGATTGGGAGGAGGATATCCTTGGCGCCGACGTGCTGCCATCCGGATCCTCGGTCATGATCGATTTCGACGATGGCACTGGCTATTGTGTCTTTGATTTCAAGGCAGTTTTCGAGGACGGTGACGAGTTGACGGATTTCGGCAACAATATCTGCGAGCTTGGCACCTTTACCTATAACTGACAGGGCTTTGGCCCGATTGGGCGCCTGTCACCGGCGCCCAATCACCGCGTAACATCCTGTCGCTTCATTTCCCCCTTGCGAAATATTCTTGCGTCTGCGAAAAATGCTGCAGCGCAACAATGTGAGGCCGCGATGAGAGATCCCGATTCCACGCCCAGAGGGGACCGCACCGCCAGGGACCGGCCTTGGCTGATCCGCACCTATGCGGGTCATAGCTCGGCTTTTACCTCCAACGCCCTGTACCGCGAAAACCTCGCAAAAGGGCAAACCGGGCTGTCGGTGGCTTTCGACCTGCCCACGCAAACCGGCTATGACAGCGACGATCCCCGGGCGCGTGGCGAGGTCGGCAAGGTCGGCGTGCCGATCTGCCATCTGGGCGACATGCGCACCTTGTTCGACCAGATCCCGCTGGAGCAGATGAACACCTCGATGACCATCAACGCCACGGCCCCGTGGCTGTTGGCGCTGTATATCGCTTTGGCCGAAGAACAGGGCGCCGATGTTTCCGCCCTTGCCGGCACGGTACAGAACGATATCATCAAGGAATACCTTTCGCGCGGCACCTATATCTGTCCACCCGAGCCGTCCTTGCGCCTGATTACCGACGTGGCCGCCTATACCCGGAAAAACCTGCCGAAATGGAACCCGATGAACGTGTGTTCCTATCACCTGCAAGAGGC
>CAYSBG010000306.1:0-3236 GCA_964429125.1 uncultured Aliiroseovarius sp. | reverse complement strand
GCAGATGGGTAACGGAAAAAATTAAAAAGAATTTGACGCAAATATGCCGATAAAATGAAAAACCGAGCGCACGGCAATGCGGGCCACAATAGAATGCCTTTGATTGAGCAGGCCGCAAGGCATGAGGAAATACGCCACGCCACGCAAAAGGGGCGCGCCCTGGCACGCCCCTTTTCGATCTTGTCCACCTTTTAAATGCGTTCTGCGTCTAAAGCCGTTTACGTTTCTCCTGACTGAGGTTGAACGCTAAAGGCTTTAGTTGCCGGTGGCGTTGTCCACATTCAGGTTCACCCCGGGCCCCATGGTCGAGCTCAGCGAAATCTTTTTCATGTAAGTGCCTTTGGCGCCCGAAGGGCGGGCCTTTTGCACAGCATCGACAAAGGCACGCACATTTTCGACCAGCTTGGCTTCATCAAAACTTGCCTTACCGATACCAGCATGCACAACTCCGGCCTTTTCGACCTTGAATTGCACCTCGCCGCCTTTGGCCTTTTGCACCGCATCCGCAACATCCATCGTCACCGTTCCGACTTTCGGGTTGGGCATCAGGTTGCGCGGGCCAAGCACTTTGCCCAAACGACCAACAACGGGCATCATGTCCGGCGTGGCAATGCAGCGATCGAAGTCGATCTTGCCACCCTGAACGATTTCCATCAGGTCTTCGGCGCCAACAATGTCGGCCCCGGCTGCCTTGGCTTCATCGGCTTTGGCGTCGCGGGCAAAAACTGCCACGCGCACAGATTTGCCAGTGCCGTTAGGCAGACCGATAACGCCGCGGACCATCTGGTCGGCGTGGCGCGGGTCAACCCCAAGCACCATGGCAATTTCGACGGTTTCATCGAATTTGGCCGTAGCGGTGCCTTTGATCAGCTTGACAGCCTCTTCGACTGACAGATTGTCTTTGCCCTTGACCAACTCGCGCGCGGCCTTTGTACGTTTTCCAAGTTTTGCCATCTTACTTCACCTCGATACCCATGGAGCGAGCCGAGCCCGCAATGATCTTCATGGCCGCTTCGATATCGTTGGCGTTCAGATCTTTCATCTTCGCTTCGGCAATCTCTTTCAATTGCTTGGGCGAAACCGACCCCACGACTTCGCGGGCCGGGTTGTTGGCACCGGATTTAACGCCGGCAGCCTTTTTCAGGAAATACGACGCAGGCGGCGTCTTGATGTCCATGGTAAAGGACTTGTCCTGATAATAGGTGATCACGGTCGGACACGGGGCCCCGCTTTCCAGCTCCTGCGTCTTCGCGTTGAACGCCTTGCAGAATTCCATGATGTTGATCCCGCGTTGACCCAGTGCGGGTCCGACCGGCGGGGACGGGTTGGCTTGACCTGCAGGGATCTGCAGCTTCATCGTGCCAGCAAGCTTCTTGGCCATGTGGCCTCTCCTTTTCAACCTCGGCGCTGCGTCGCGACGCATGCCGTCTTCAGTTCCGTGGTCCGGCCGGTCACGCGCGCGCGCCGATACCTCCCACATATGACACGGGCCAGCCAAAGCTTTCCCGCAAGCCCGCCAGATAAGCGCTGCCCGGCAGTTTGGCAAGGGGATTCGCCACGCCGTTCGCATTCCGGGCATCCGTCGCTGGCGTTACCGCTTGCAATGCGCACAGGTTCATGGTCTTCATAGGTGCAGCGGGGGGCGAGTATGGCGCGATATTCTGGTGGCTGCCTTTGTGGCAAGGTCCGTTTTTCAGCGACTGGGCAACCCGATCGGGTTGGCATCTGTCATTGTCTGGATTGCCGCAAGCATCATGGCGCCCTGTTTTATGCAGCCGCGATTTTCCCCGAGAAGGCGGTACGCGTCACGGGCGAAACAAGCGCATATGCAGGGCGCCACTTCTGCGCACAATGCGGCGCTTCGGTTTTTGCCCGGAGCGGTGAGGAAATCGAACTGCATCTTGGCGCATTGGATACTCCCGGATCATTGAAACCGACCTACGAAAGCTGGGCGATCCGGCGCGAGGCATGGCTCAAACCATTTGCGGGCATGAAACAATATGCACGCGAACGCGACACAGACGCACCTTCTGAAGCGTGAGGCGTTTCAGCAGCCCGCCCCTAAAGCGTTTCGACATATTGTTGAGGCACGACAATATGTCGAAACGCCCACCCCCTCTCATTGGCGCGGGCGTTTCCAGTTCATGTTGCGCCTCAACATAAACTGGAAACGCTTTAGCGCCGCATATCCTTCCATCGCCTGAGCAGCCAATACCATTGCTCAGGGTTCGCCAGGATGCGCGCTGAAAGGTTGTCGTTGAACGCGCGGGTCATAGTGGTCGGGTCGGACGGCGCAATCGGCGCTTCGAATTCAACATCAATGTCGCTGCTGTCGTCGCGCCGGGTGCCAAAGACCGGCATGAACGGGATGTCGTATTTCAGCGCCAGCCGGGCGGCAGCAACAGAGGTCAGCGCGTCAAAGCCCAGAAACGGCAGCATCTCGCCGTCGACGGTTTTTTCATCCAGCAGGATCGCCACAAAGCCGCCGGCGCGCAGGTGGCGGATCATCTCTTTGGTTCCATGTCGCCCGGTGGTGAGCGCCGGCTTGCCGCCCTGTTCGATGCCGCGTACCAGCAGGCGCTGGTAATGGCGGTTGCTTTGGCGCCGATAGACCCCGGCCGTCTCCATCCCCCGGTGTTTCAACACCGCGCGCACCGCCTCCCATTGGCCCAAATGACCTGAAACCAGGATTGCCCCCCTACCCTCGGCGCGCATCTGTTCCAGAAGCGCCAGGCCGGGGCCAGAAATGTGAAACCGTTCCTGACGTGTTTGAAAACCGGTATTGTGGAAAACCTCGAACAGGGTGCGGCCCATGTTCTGGCCCATTTTGCGGCTTAATTCCAGGCGTTCGGAACGGGCCATATCCGGGTAGATGCGCAGGATCTCGCGGTCAAAGCGGCGCCGGGCAATCGGAATCCAGCGCATGGTCCAGCCGAACACGTTGCCAAGGCTGCGCGCGCGGGCATCATAGCCCCGCCATTTCGAATAGGTCAGCGCCCCCCACAAAGGGATGTAGCGCAGATGCTGCCAGATATACCTGAAAGGACGGGTGATCATCCGCCCTATATGGGGGCGGGCGCCGGGAAGTCCACCGAAATCCAACGGCGGCGACAAAATCTGCCTGCGCGCCCCGCCGGGCGAGGCGTGCGGGATGCCTTGATGGCGCTCAGGTCTCTTTCGTGACCTGGGTGTATTCCAGCTCGACCGGGGTGGCCCGGCCAAAGATCGACACCGAC
>CAYSBG010000305.1:0-3243 GCA_964429125.1 uncultured Aliiroseovarius sp. | reverse complement strand
CCGCTCCGCAAAAGGCAACGCCATGAATTTCAACCCGAACATCACCGCCACCACGTCGCCGCCGGTGATGCAGGCGCGCCGCTGGCTTGATGGCGTCACCTTTCCGAAAGATCGCCCGTTGATCAACGTCAGCCAGGCCGCCCCGGTGGCACCCCCTCCGGCACCGCTGCGCCAGGCCATTGCCGACGCCGCGCTGAATGATGCCGAGGCGCATCTTTATGGGCCGGTGCTGGGCCTGCCGGAGCTACGCGCGGAAATTGCCAGCCAGTGGAGCGTGGCCTATGACGGAAAGATCGGCGCCGATAATGTCGCGATCACGTCGGGCTGCAACCAGGCTTTCGCAGCCGCAATTGCCACGCTGGCGGCCCCGGGGGAGGAGGTAATCCTGCCAAGCCCTTGGTATTTCAATCATAAAATGTGGCTGGATATGGGTGGGATTTCCACGGTGCCGCTCGAAACCGGCTCCGATCTGTTGCCAGACCCCGCTCGCGCCGCCGCTTTGATCACGCCAAAAACCCGCGCCATTGTGTTGGTCACACCGAACAATCCTGGCGGGGCGCAATACCCGGCCGATTTGCTGCAGGCGTTTTACGCCCTGGCCCAAAGCCATGGGCTTGCGTTGATCCTTGACGAGACGTACCGCGATTTTCACAGCCAACCGGGCCGCCCGCACGCCCTGTTCACCGACCCGGACTGGGGCGCCACGCTTGTCCAGCTTTACAGTTTTTCCAAGGCCTACCGGCTGACCGGCCACCGGGTTGGGGCGTTGGTCGCCGGGTCGGAGCGGTTGGCCGAGGTCGAGAAATTTCTTGACACGGTCACGATCTGTCCCAATCAGCTGGGCCAGCGCGCGGCCCTGTGGGGCATGCGCAATCTGGGCGAATGGCTGGCCGGGGAGCGGCAGGAAATTCTGGTCAGGCGCGGTGCCATTGTCGCGGGGTTCAAAGCGCTTGCCGGCTGGAAACTGCTTGGTGCCGGCGCCTATTTCGCCTATGTCGAGCATCCCTTTGACCAGGCGTCCCCGGACCTTGCCCGACGCATGGTGCGCGATATTTCGGTGCTGGCGCTGCCGGGCACCATGTTTACCCCCGCCCGCAGCCGCGCCGGGGCGCAACAGATGCGCTTTGCCTTTGCCAACATCGACCGGGACGGAATTTCAACCTTATTTGAACGTCTGGCGCTTGTCTAAGGCGTAAACGGCGGTTGGCAATCGCGCGCGCCTCGCCTAGAACCATCGCGACAGTCCTTAAACAATGGAACCGACACGCTCATGGCCTCCAAAACATCCCGTTCCTTCATCTGGATTATCCTGATCCTTGTCATGTTTGGCCTTGGCGGCTATGGCGCCACCAATTTCGGCCGCGGCAGTGCGGCCATCGGCATGGTTGGCGACACCGAAATTGACGCCAGCGCCTATGCGCGCGAGATCAGCGCCACGTTGCGCGCGGTGCAGCAACAGACCGGCCAGCCCCTGCCCATCGCCCAGGCCGAGGCCTTTGGCCTGACCCAGCAAGCCCTGGCGCGGGTGATCGGCGCCACGGCTTTTGACAGCGAAGCCCAGCGGATTGGCATTTCGGTTGGCGATGACAGGCTGCGTCAGGAAGTCTTGTCGATCCAGGCGTTTCAGGACATGTCCAGCGGCACCTTTTCCAAGGATCAATATGAAAACGCGCTGCGCAATGCCGGGCTGACCGCCAAGGAATTCGAGGCCAACCTGCGGGCCGATCTGACCCGGGGTCTGCTGCAGACGGCGGTGGCCAGCGGTGTTACCGCGCCTTCGGCATTTACCGATACGATCTACGGATATGTGCGCGAAACCCGGGATTTCACCTGGGCGAAACTGGACCTTGCCGCGCTGGAAAATCCGCCGGCCGCCCCGGACGAAGCGGCGTTGCAGGCATGGTACGACGCCAACAGCGCCACCTATACCCTGCCCGAGATCAAACGGATTTCCTATGTCTGGCTCAAGCCGGAAACGGTCGCCGCAACCCTGCCTGCGGACGAGGCCGCGTTGCGGGCCGAATATGATGCGCGCGCCGATATTTACAACATTCCCGAGCGCCGACTGGTTGAACGCCTGACTTTCCCGGATCAGGAAACCGCCCAGGCGGCGATGGACGCGATCAACGCCGGGGAGACCACCTTTGAAACCCTGGTGCAGGACCGTGGCTTTACCCTTGAGGATGTCGATCTGGGCGACAAGACCGAAAGCGCCCTGGGGGAAGCGGGGCCGGGCGTCTTTGCGCTGGAACAACCCGGGCTGGTCGGCCCGCTTCCCTCGCTGGTTGGCCCGGCAATTTTTCGGGTGAACGCGATTCTCAATGCCCGCAACACGCCGTTTGAAGAGGTCCGGGACATTCTGCAAAGCGAGCTTGCTGCGGGAAAAGCCCGCGATACGATTTCCGAAATGATGGCCGATCTTGACGACCAACTGGCCGGCGGCGCCACGCTTGAGGAGCTGGCCAACAGCACCGACGGGATGGAGGTCGAAACCCTGGAATGGAGCACGGCAAGCACCGATGGCATCAGTGCCTATCAGGCCTTTCAGGAGGCGGTGGCGCAAATGGACGAAGGCGATTTTCCCGAACTGATCGTGCTTGAAGACGGGGGGGTTTTCGCCTTGCGTGTCGACCAGATCGACCCGCCCCGCCTGCAGGATCTGGACGAAGTGCGTGACGCGGTCCTTTCCGCCGTGACCCTGGAGCAGAACCTTGAAGCGCTGCAAGAACAAGCGCAGGCCATGTTGCCCAAGCTGACCGACGCTGGCGAGAGCCTGGCCTCGCTTGGCCTTGCAGAGGTGACCGAAGAAGGCAAAGGGCGCACCGCTGCAATCGAAGGCGCGCCTGCGGATATGCTGGAAAAGGTGTTCGAAATGGCTGCGGACGAATGGGCGATCCTGCCCGACCAGGACGGGGTTATTCTGGTCCATCTGGACCGGATTTTGCCCGCGGATCAGCAAAGCGAGGAAGCGGTGCAGATCAAGGCCTCGATCACCGATCAGGTGGCGCAGGAAATCGGCCTGGATGTGGAAAATGCCTTTAGCGCCGCAATCCAGGATCAGGCCGGGATCACCCTTAACCAGGGCGTGATCAACGCGGTCCACAGCCAGTTTCCCTAAGCCGGGGCAAGGAGAAGCACATGGGCCTGACCCCGTCGTTTGAAGAATTCGAGCGCGGCTGGAACGCCGGACGCAATCAGGTGGTTTACACCCGCCTGGCGGCGGATCTGGACACGCCGGTTTCG
>CAYSBG010000304.1:0-3245 GCA_964429125.1 uncultured Aliiroseovarius sp. | reverse complement strand
AGGATAATGAACGCCACCACCATCCGGGCCCGGGCTGCGGCTATGGTAACGATGCCGATCATGTGTCAGGCTCCCGATAGGTGACATCCAGGGCAACGCCGTCGGTCACATAATTCTGGCCAACCACGATCACTTCGGTTTCATCCGGCAGCCCGGCGACCCAGACCCCCTCAACCGCATCGCGGATCAACTCGACTTCGGAAAATTGCGCGGTGCCGTCTTCGCCGACCACCCGCACGCCAAGCGCGCCCGCATCATTCAGCGTCAAGGCGCTTTGCGGCAGCAGATGCGCCATCCGGCCGTCCGAGGGCACCAGCATTTCCACGGTCATCCCGTCACTCACCGCCTGATCGGGGTTGGCAACGTCGATTTCCACCCGGAAAGTGCGGGTCAGCGGGTCGGAAACCCGGCTGAGGAAGCTGACGGTGCCTATCAGGTCGCTACCGTCGCCAAGGCGTCCGCCAGCGGTGACGCCGGTATGAATTTTGCCAACGTCGATTTCCGGCACGAAGCCGACCAGCTTGATCGGGTCTAGCTGCACCAGGGTGGCGCAGGGCGCGCCGGGTTGCAGGAGCGCGCCCAATTCGGCGGCGTCGGTTTCCAGCAGACCGGCAAAGGGCGCGGTGATGGTCAGGTTTTCGATGTCGCGCTCGACCGAGGCGACTCGCGCCTGGGCGCTTTGCACCCCGGCCTTGGCATTTTCAACGCCGCTCTGCGCCGATTGCACCCCGGCGCTGGCCGCCTCGATCTGGCTTTTGGCCGATTGCACCCCGGCTTGCGCGGCTTCGATCTGGCTCAGGGCGGCCTGTACCCCGGCGCGGGCGCCCTCCATCTGGCTTTTGGCGGATTGTACCCCGGCCTGGGCGGCGGCGATCTGACTTTTGGCCGATTGAACGCCCGCTTTGGCGGTTTCGATCTGGCTTAACGCACTTTGCACCCCGGCCTTGGCGCCCTCAACCGCACTCATCGCCGACTGGACCCCGGATTTGCTGGCTTCAAGCTGTGACAGGGCGTTCTGGACGCCGGCACGCGCCGATTCCAGCGCCGCGGCGGCATTATCGACCCGTGCCTGCGAGGCGTAGCCGCCTTCCTTGAGCTTTTCTGCCCGGTCCAGATTGGTCTCGGCCTCGCTCAGGCGCGCACGGGCTTCGGTGAGGCGCGCCTGGGCGGCGGGTTTTTGCGCCTCGGCGTTGGCCAACGCGGCTTCGGCGGCGGTGACCTGACTTTTGGCTTGTTCATACGCGGCTTCGGCGGCGGGTACCCGGCTTTTGGCCTGGGCCAGCGCGGCTTCGGCGGCGGGAACCTGGCTGAGCGCCTGGGCCATGGCGGCCTCGGCGGCAGAAATCTGGCTCTTGGCATTGGCCAGGGCGGCTTCGGCGGACGGCACCCGGCTTTTCGCCTCGGCCAAAGCAGCCTGGGCGGCGGGCACCCGGCTTGCGGCCTCAACCACTCGCGCTTCGGCCTCGGGGATGCGGGCTTGCGCTTCGGCCAGGCGGGCGGTGGCTTCGGCAAGCGCAATCAGGCGCGTGCCGGGGTCAAGCTGACACAAGGCGGTGCCGGCTTCGACCCAGGTGCCTTTCGGGAGCGGCTCCGAGATCACCTGGCCGGAGGTTTCAGCCTTGACCGCGACTTGCCGGGATGCCTCGGTTCGACCGTGCAAAAGAACTGCAGAATCAATCTCTTGGGCGATGGACTTCAGGGCGATTACGCTGGCCAGATGCCGGGTTGGTTCCGGCGCCGTTTCGGGCTCGGTGCCGGCTTCTGCACCCGCGTCTTCTGCCCCATCAGGCGTGGCCGTTTTCGCCGGTCCGCCCCGGGCAAAATCCAACACATTCTGGCGTTCAAATAGCAGGAGATACAGTCCGGTGACCACCAGCAGCGCGGTAATGATTGGGAAGAGGCGCATTATTTACCCTGACGTTTTGTGTCTTTTTGTCGGTCTATCAATCAATCGAAATATGCCGCCTGCGCAGGAATCGCAAGGGGTGGATGCATTCTCCTGTACTGGCCGGTCCAGTTTCTGGGTCGGCGATTTATCGCGGGCGGCGATTTTCCCTGCATACAAGCCGCATATAAGAAGGTGGCATGGCTTGGCATTTTGGTTCATTTCAGGCACAAGGATGGAAATTGCGCACGATTTTCGTGGCAGGATTCAAGCGGAGACCGACCGGTGAGCGAAAGTGATCATTTTATTGACGAAGTAACCGAAGAACTGCGTCGCGACCAATTGTTCGCGATGATGCGAAAATATGGCTGGATTGCGATCCTGCTGGTGCTTTTGATCGTTGGCGGGGCGGCGTTTAGCGAATGGCGAAAAGCCAAGGCCGCAGCGGCGGCGCAGGCGCTTGGAGATGCGCTCAGCACCGCGCTTGAGCAAGAAGACGCAGGCGCACGCGCCGCAGCATTCGGTGCGATCAAGGCGGACGGGGACGCGCAAGCTCTGGTGGCGATGCTTGCCGCCGGTTCTGTGGGCGACGCATCCAGCCTTGAAGCGCTGGAAGCGATTGGCGCCAGCCCGGAAGTCACCGCCTTGTACAAGGACCTTGCCACGCTGAAGCGGGCGATGTCCGGGGACCTGGACCCGGAGGCGCGTATCGCCTTGTTGAACCCGCTGACCCGTGCCGGTGGGCCGTTCCGGGTCCTGGCCGAGGAGCAGATTGCCATGGCCGAAATCGAATCCGGACAAAATCAGGCGGCAATATCACGCTTGCAGGCGCTTTTGGTAGATAATGATGCGTCTCAACCCTTGCGCCAGCGGGCGACACAGTTGATTGTAGCGTTAGGGGCAAAACCCGAAGCCGGTTAAAACCGGGCTTGGTCGCATAATCGGCCAAGGGCATTGAGGGCAAGACATTGGGTGAATACAAAAAGGGGGCAAGAGCCGTGATTTTGAGCCGGACCGTGATCAGCGTGGCCCTGGTGGTGACGTTCGCCGCCTGTACAAAAGAAGTCATTTTGCCGGGGGAAAGGTTTGGCGTGCGCGACGCGCTGCCAAATGCCCAGAGCGGGCCGACGGCGGTTAGTGTGCCTGGCGATACCGACCCGGAAAACCGCGCCGTGGCGATTTCGCTGCCTGCGCAGGTTAACCATAGCGCCTGGACCCATCGGGCGGGCGAGCCTGACCATTCCATTCAGCACCCTTCGTTTGGCACAGCGCCACAGGTGATCTGGCTGGCCAAGATCGGGCAAGGCAATGATCGCAAGCACCGCATCACCGCAGACCCGGTGGTTTCTGGTGGCGCCAT
>CAYSBG010000303.1:0-3246 GCA_964429125.1 uncultured Aliiroseovarius sp. | reverse complement strand
ATCAACGAACACCTTGATCTCACAAGACGCGGCCTCGACTAACCAGCGACCGACACGTTTCAGTCGTTTCTTCAAGATATCGTGATAGTCGCGGTTCTGCGCGTAGACGCTGATCGCACCCTTCCCGGGTTGGTCCAAAACGGCTGTCGGATCGTGTTTTGGCGTGTATGGCTCCGCCAGCATGATCACCGAACGCGCTTCGGGCCAAAGCGCCGTGGCGCTGCCGCGCCAATGCATCCGCTCGCCCATCCAGTCCATTTGCCCGTGGCGCCCTTCGGCCACGTACTGCGCGAGTCGTGCGGCGGTTTCTGGCGTCGCATCCGGGCGGCAAATGCCGAAACCGGCAAAGCCCTCGGCGCGTGCGCGTTGTTCCAGCCGGTCCCGGAGCGGGGCCGAATCCACCATCAGAAATCCAGATCCGAATAATGCGCCGGCGCAGGGAAGCCGGGTAAATTATCGGCCAGCAACGAGCGGAAGGCCGGGCGCGATTTGATCTTGGCATACCATTCATGCACGTTTGCATTGCGGTTCCAGTCAACATCCGAAACATAGTCCAACGCCGACAAATGTGCCGCGGCGGCAAAATCGGCCAGCGTCATCACGTCTCCGGCCAGCCAGCGCCGTTGGTCCAGAAGCCAGCCCATGTAATCAAGGTGGTACTTGATCGCCCGCGCGCCCTCCTTGATGTTGCGACTTTCCGGTGAAAGACCCATGATTTTCTTGTGCACACGCTCGTAAAGCAGGTTGGCGGTTACCTCGTGAAAAAACTTGTCGTCAAACCAGCCGACCAGGCGCCGTACCTCATAGCGACTTTCGGCCCGTTTGGGCATTAGCGGCGGTTCCGGATTGGTTTCCTCCAGATACTCACAAATCGCCGCGCTTTCGGCCATGGTCCGGGTGCCCATTTGCAAGACCGGAACCTTGCCGGCCGGATTGCGGCGCAAGAATTCGGTGCCCTTTTCCCAATAGCGTTCCTCAACCAGCTCAACCTCGACCTTTTTTTCGGCAAGCGACAGGCGAACTTTGCGACAGGCGGGCGATAGCGGGAAGTGATAGAGGCGATTCATGACTACTCGGTTCTTTTTGATTGCGACCCGCACTTCTTATGCAACCGATTGCAGGGGCAGTTCAATCCTCGAAACATGACGCACGCCCATCGGCGCTGATTGTTGCTGCTCCGTCCTCGATCATACGCGCCCGACGCGCCATCGATTGCGTGGGTTGGCTGGCAGATCTCTGTTTAGGGTTGGGCAAAACCGTAGCCGTCAATGCGGCTTGTCGCGGCGTCAACACCTCGGGCCCTGTGTCAAAATATTGTCGTGCGGCGGCCTCTATCCCGAACACGCCCTCGTCAAACTCGGCTACGTTCAGATAAACCTCAAGGATCCGCCTTTTGGTCCAGATCAGCTCGACCACCGGCGTAATAAGCGCCTCCAACGCTTTGCGCGGCCATGAGCGCCCTTGCCATAGAAACACGTTTTTGACCATTTGCTGGGAAATGGTAGAGCCACCGCGGGCGCCACCATCCGCCATTGCCGCACGGATAGCCGCCATATCAAATCCCCAGTGGGAACAGAAATTCGCATCCTCGGCCGCAACAACAGCCAAGGCGATATAGGGTGAAATTTCGGATATCGGCACCCATTGCTGATCAATATCGCCCAATCGGGCCTTTTCGAACAACATATATGGGGTCGTTGGTGGATCGATAAAAGCATAGGCCGAAATCCAGATCAGCATAAGTCCGACAACGCCCAGCACCACCCGACGCACCCAGCGCCCGATCAAGCGCAGGGGTTGAAACGGTTCACGCGCCGCCCTGGCCTTGCGACGTGGAACTGGTTTGCGTCGTGCCGGAGGCGCCTTGCGTTTGCTGGTCGGGCGCGCGCGTTTCTTTGGTTTGCTTGCCATCCGTACCTTCTGGCCCTGTAGGGGCAGGGTGGTCAAGCCATCAGGTGAATTTCATTGGCCGTCACAAGTGAGGCGATCCCCTTGAACCGCCAGTATCAAGAAACCGTAAAGGTTTCGGATTACCCCAAAAGCATGCCGAGGAATGCTTTTGGGGGCTGAATTCAGGGCAAGACCCGATGGCTTGGGCCGTCGATGTTTTCTTGTGCCACCGCGCTGCGACGGTCCGGGTTCACACAAACCTTGTCCCCGCTATAGGCCTCGCGCCAGACAAATCCGGGTTTGCAGGAATTTGGACCACTGGTACCGGCCGGGTCGACCCGCGATCCGGCAATGTCGTTTTCATGGGCGGCCAAGGCACGCTTGTCCGGTGTAACGCAGACATGGTCGCCCGGGTAAATATCGCGCCAGACATAGCCGTCAATACAGGTATCGGGACCATAGGGGAGCGATGCGCCCGGGTCTGGTGGCGGTGGCGGTGGCGGGCTGGCGCTACCAGCCCCGGCCAGAACCCCGCCAATGATCAGACCAAGAATTGCTGCAGCGGCTGCATCAGCGCCAGAGCCACCGGACCCGCTTCCGGCTCCCGATCCACCGCCGGATCCACTGCCCGACCCGCTGCCACCGCCGGAGCCGCTGCCACCGCTTGGCGTTGCGGCCGCAAGATAGCTTGCACTGACCCATCCGTCAGGGCCGCTATGCTGCACATAACACCAGTTACCTTGGCATTCGAGAATGTTGACGCCCTCGCCCTGATCCAAGGAATCGACCCGGCTAAACTCTGTTCCCGGACCACTGCGTACATTCACGCCAGTTCTGGCAAAGGCCTCGACAGCGAGCGCGGACTGCGCCGTCATTGCCAACACCAACGCGCTGGAGCTAAAAAAAGCAACGATTTTGGTAGGTTTCATAAAAACACTCCATAAAATAGTTTTGTCTCTCCGGGCCCGGGAAAATCGTGGACCTGCCGGGCATGCCTGTCAAGGCGGCGCCCGGCAGTAGGCGGCTTTAGGCCGAAGCTTCGCCATCCTCATTTTTGGTTAAAGGGTGCGGCAGATGCGTCAACATTTCCTTGGGGCAAACCTGAACAAAATTGGTACGCTCGCGGCTCCAATGCTCCAATATTTCCGCTGCCCGCGGGCTTCCGGTTTCGGCCAAATGCCGTTCAATCAGGCCTTTCAACTCGTCCTGCCAATGCGAAACGCTTACCGTGCAGGTTACCAGGGTTTCCATGTTCATATAGGCAAACGCTTGCCCCTCGGGATCGTACAGGTAAGCCATGCCGCCGGTCATCCCGGCACCAAAATTAGCGCCAATAGAGCCGAGGATCACGGCGAT
>CAYSBG010000302.1:0-3251 GCA_964429125.1 uncultured Aliiroseovarius sp. | reverse complement strand
TTAGAGCCTGTCGCACCAAATCGAATTCGTCCGGCAGGGCGAACGCATTTGCTTGCGCAAACGCTGCCTCGCCCGGCCAACCGAATGCTCGATTCTGATTGGGCGCGACACGCACTAATCCGGCAATTCGGCCCGACGCGCCTGCAAAAAGGTGCGCTCACTGACCACATTCGTCAAGGCCAGCGCCGCGTCATAGGCGGCGCGCGCCTTGGCAACCTGCCCCGCCCGGGCAAACATCTCCGCCCGCGCCGCGTGAAAAGGCTGGTATGCGCTCAGGGCGTCTGCCACCGCGTCCAGCGCCGCCAAAGCGACGTCTGCGCCCTCGACCTCGCCGCGCGCCACGGCCAGGTTCAACGCGACCACCGGGCTGGGGGTCATCCGCAACAACAGCTGATACAATGCGGAAATCTGCGGCCAATCCGTTGGCCCCTCACTCGTATGCAGCGCCGCTATTGCCGCCTGGACCTGGTATGGGCCAACCTGCCCGCGCGCCAGTGCCTGTTCGACCAGCGCCGTGCCTTCAGCGATCTGCGGCCAGTCCCATAACCCGCGATCCTGCTCGGCCAACGGGATATAGATACTGGCCGTTCCCCGCCCGGCCCGGCGCGCGTGGCTGAGCAATATCAATGCCAACAGCCCTTCGGCCTCGGCCTGTTCCGGGGCCAGTTTCATTACCATGCGCGCCAGGAACAAGGCCTCTTCGCACAAATCGGTGCGCACCTGCCCCTCCCCGCGGGTTGCCGCGTATCCTTCGTTGAAAATCAGGTAAATCACCCCCAGAACCGAGGCCAGCCGCGCCGCCATCGCCGGGCCTTCGGGCACTTCATAGGCGATTCCGGCGGCGGCGATTTTTGCCTTGGCCCGGGTGATTCTCGCCGCCATTGCCGGCGTCTTGTCCAGAAAAGCCCGGGCTATTTCCTCACAACTCAGCCCACCAATCAGCCGCAATGTCAGCGCTACCCGGCTCTTCTCTGCCAGTGCAGGGTGGCAACAGGTAAAAATCAGCCGCAAGCGATCGTCGGCGATCTCGGGCATGTCATCCAATGCCGCCTCTTCCTCGGCCAGCGTTGCAATTTCGCTGCGTTTTGCCGCCAACCGACGGTCTTTTCTGATCCGGTCAATCGCCTTGCGTCGCGCCACGCGCAGCAGCCAGCCCTGGGGCGACTGCGGCACACCCGAACGCCGCCAATGCACCAAGGCCGCTTCCAACGCGTCCTGTAACGCGTCCTCGGCCAGTTGGAATTCTCCCAGCGCCCGGATCAGTCCGGCCAAAAGCCGCCCCCGATCCGCCCGCACCAGATCAGCAATCCGTGCGCGTAAATCCGGGGCGGATTTCATTCAGCCATACTCCGCAAGCGGGCGGATCTCGACCGTTCCATAAGCCGCCGTCGGGATCATCGACGCATATTTCAATGCCGCGTCCAGATCGGCACAGTCAAAGACATAATAGCCGCCCAACTGCTCTTTGGTCTCGGCAAACGGTCCATCCATGGTTTCCGTCTTGCCGCCACGGATACGCAGGCTGGTCGCCGTTTCAACCCCTTGCAACCCGTCACCAGCCACAAAAACGCCGGCTTTCTTGAACGCTTCATTCGCGGCAAAATAGCCCTGCATCATCGCTTCGAATTCCGGCGTGCCATAATCGGGGCCCGCCCCCGGTGCGCTATAGATCAATGCCATGTATTTCATATCGTCTCTCCTTGGTTTTCTCTCAACATCGCCCGCGCCTTTTCGCGAGGATACACCAAGGACGCGCGGCCAGCGCGATTTTCGACATTTGCCCGGATTTTTTTCGCACGCGCCGGCCGGATAGGGCAAATTATTGACCGGCAGCCCCGTTCGTTCTACAATTGTTCCCGCCGTCCCAACACCCTCTCCACACCGAAAGAAACCAAATGCCCACTACGCCCACCGCTACCCATCCCGCTTTTCGTCTGCAACCCGGCCTGCACGTCACCGTTCAGACCCCGCAAAGCCACCTTGAAGTCATTCTCGAAGCAATCGGCAAAATCACTCCTCTGGAATGGGGGTTTTATGATCGCGTTTCTTTTACCACCACGCCAGGCATCCAGCGTTTTCGCTCGCTAGGTGGCGGTCAGAACACCGCCACCGAAAATGTGGTCGAGGTTGCCTGCGTCGAGCTCAGCTTCGCCCTGGCGGCGGACGAAAAACTGCTTGAACAGGTCCTCGCGGCGATCTTTCACGCCCATCCTTATGAAGAGCCGGTGATCCGCGTCCAATCGGCGCGGTTCAGCCGTCACTTGCCGGGCACGGGCGGGGACAGCCCGCATAAATTCTGGAACCAGTCCGACCTCGACTGGGTACCGCCCGCACATCGCTGAGCGGAGGGTTGGTGCATATCCTCCTTCCCCCCAAGCATGGGGGAATATGTTTAAACTTTGCTTAATCCCGGCAGAAAAGCTTGCAACTTTCAATTCTTTCCGGCGCAAAAGTTTAAACTTCCCCTCGCGCGCGCTGCGGTCTAAAAGGCTCCCGCCAGAGGGGGCCACGAAATGTCTGACATCCAAGAACCCGAAATCACCGAGGATCTGATCGCCGCGCACGGGCTTAGCGCCGATGAATATGGCGAGATCATTCGCATCCTGAACCGGGCGCCGAACTTCACCGAGCTGGGGATTTTTTCGGCCATGTGGAACGAGCATTGCTCCTACAAAAGCTCGAAAAAATGGCTGCGCACCTTGCCCACCGAAGGGCCACAGGTGATTTGCGGGCCGGGGGAAAATGCTGGCATTGTTGACATAGGGGATGGTCAAGCCGTTGTTTTCAAAATGGAAAGCCATAACCACCCGTCTTATATCGAGCCTTTCCAGGGCGCGGCAACCGGCATGGGCGGCATTCTGCGCGACGTCTTTACCATGGGCGCACGTCCCATCGCTGCGATGAACGCGCTCTCTTTTGGCCTGCCCTCGCACCCCAAGACCCGCCAACTGGTCAACGGCGTGGTCGATGGCATCGGCTCTTATGGCAATTGTTTTGGCGTGCCCACGGTCGGGGGCGAGGTGCGTTTTGACGCGTCCTATAACGGCAATTGCCTGGTCAACGCCTTCGCCGCCGGCCTCGCCGATACGAACAAGATCTTCTATTCCGCGGCTTCGGGAATTGGCATGCCCGTGGTCTATCTTGGGGCGAAAACCGGGCGCGACGGGGTTGGCGGCGCCACTATGGCAAGCGCGGAATTCGATGATTCTATTGAAGAAAAACGCCCCACCGTCCAGGTTGGCGACCCGTTC
>CAYSBG010000301.1:0-3255 GCA_964429125.1 uncultured Aliiroseovarius sp. | reverse complement strand
AAGTAAGTCTTTGACTTGAAACGATTGCGCGGGGCCGTCTGGCCCCGTGTTCCTACCACCTTCGGGGATAGAACATGAGCGATCAGACCAATTCAGGCCCGGTAGTGGCCGCAGACGGGCGCCCGCTGAAGCAAAGCCTGCAGCGCGCCCTGCGGCGCCAGAAGCTGCGCGCGCTGTTGCTGATTGCGCCGTTGCTGATTTTTGTCACGGTGACCTTCATCGCCCCGATTGCCGACATGTTGTTTCGCTCGGTCGAGAATGAGATCGTCTCGGAGACACTACCGCGCACGGTTCTGGCGCTGGAAGGCTGGGATTATGAAAGCGGCGATATCCCCGGCGAAGATGTTTTTGCCGCGCTGGCCGAGGATCTGCTGATTGCCGTCAAGGCCAAGAACCACACCAAGCTTGGCTCGCGGCTGAACTATGAAATGTCGGGCATGTCCAGCCTGTTTCGCCAGACCGGCCGCAAGGTCAAACGCATGGATCCTGAGCAGCCCTGGCGCGATCAATTCATCGAGGTGAATGCGAAATGGGCCGATCCCCAGGTCTGGGGGTTGATCCAGACCTATTCCTCGACCCTGACGGCGGGCTATTTCCTCAATGCAGTCGATTTGCGCCTGACCCCGGATGGCATTGAAAAACGCCCGGAAAGCGAGCGCGTCTACATCATGCTGTTCAAGCGCACGATCCTGCTTTCGGGATTGATCACCTTCATGACGTTCCTGCTTGGCTATCCCATTGCCTTCTTGTTGGCCAACCTGCGGATGAAAAGCGCCAACATGTTGATGATATTAGTGCTTTTACCGTTCTGGACCTCGCTTCTGGTACGAACCTCGGCCTGGAAAGTGCTTTTGCAACAGCAGGGCGTGATCAACGATATTCTGGTCTGGATCGGGCTGGTTGCCGACGATAACCGATTGGAATTGATCAACAACGCCACCGGCACGGTCATTGCCATGACCCATATCCTGCTACCGTTCATGATCCTGCCGCTCTATTCGGTGATGAAGACCATTCCGCCGGCCTATGTGCGGGCAGCCAAAAGCCTTGGCGCGACCAATATCACCGCGTTTCGCCGGGTTTATTTCCCGCAAAGCGTGCCGGGAATTGGGGCGGGTGCGATCCTCGTGTTCATTCTGGCGATCGGCTATTATATTACCCCGGCCCTTGTCGGCGGCACCTCGGGGACGTTTATCTCCAACCGCATCGCGTACCACATTTCAACCTCGCTGAACTGGGGGCTTGGGGCGGCGCTGGGCGCGCTGCTGTTGGTGCTGGTGATGGGGCTTTATGTACTCTACGACAAGATCGTCGGCATCGACAATGTGAAGTTGGGATAGATCATGGGCAAATTACCTCCGTATGCGACGCTGGGCCAAAAAATCTGGCACTACAGCTTTTTCATCATTTGCGGGCTGATCTTCTTTTTCCTGATCTTTCCGATTGTGGTGATCATCCCGCTCAGCTTTAACGCGCTGCCGTATTTCACCTTTACGCCCGAGATGTTGCGGTTTGATCCGGCGGGCTATTCGCTGGAACACTACAGGGATTTCTTCACCAGTTCGGATTGGCAAAACGCCATGTGGAATTCGATCAAGATCGCCCCGGTGGCGACGCTGATTTCCGTGTCATTGGGCACGCTTGCGGCGATTGGCCTGAGCCAGAGCCACGTGCCGTTTCGCGGGCCGATCATGGCTATCTTGATCTCGCCGATGATCGTGCCGCTGATCATCTCGGCTTCGGGCATGTATTTCTTCTACTCGCGCCTTGGCTTGCAGGGCACGTTTACCGGCGTGGTCTTGGCCCATGCGGTTTTGGGAATCCCGTTTGTTATCATCACGGTAACGGCAACCCTTGTGGGATTTGATCGCTCGCTTACGCGGGCGGCGGCGAATATGGGCGCGGGGCCGGTACGCACCTTTTTCAAGATCCAGATGCCGCTGATCATGCCCGGGGTGATTTCCGGCGCGTTGTTTGCGTTTATTACCTCGTTTGACGAGGTTGTGGTGGTGCTGTTTGTCGGCTCGGTCAGTCAGAAAACCCTGCCATGGCAGATGTTTATCGGCCTGCGCGAACAGATAAGCCCGACCATTCTGGCGCTGGCAACCATTTTGGTGGCGTTGTCGATCCTGCTGTTAACCACGTTGGAATTGCTCCGGCGCCGCTCGGAACGGTTGCGCGGCCTGACACCGCAATAGGTCAATCCATAAATCTGCGCCTTGGTTACGATTTCTTTACCAAAATCGGTCAAGCCTGTGTGCGTCATGCGTGAGCGGCCTTGCAGGTCCTCGCATCGATGATTATGAACTCAGGGGAACGGGCGAAACGCCCAAAGCGACAGGAGCAGGCGCGACATGATCGATCCAATGGCAGGGCTGACCAGCTTTATTATTCCCACGGTTGAGGAAACCACCTCGCGCGGGTCCATCCGCTATGACATTTTCTCGCGCCTGTTGAAGGAGCGGATCATTTTCGTGGCGGGGCCAATCCACGATGAAATGGCCACCATCATTGTTGCCCAATTGCTGTATCTTGAGGCGGAAAATCCGTCCAAGGAAATCTCCATGTATATCAATTCGCCCGGCGGCGTGGTGACGTCTGGCCTGGCGATCTATGACACGATGCAATATATAAAGCCAAAGATTTCCACCGTATGCATTGGCCAGGCGGCCTCGATGGGCTCGCTATTGCTGGCGGCGGGCGAGCCGGGCATGCGCGTGGCGCTGCCAAATGCCCGCATCATGGTGCACCAGCCGTCAGGCGGCTATCAGGGACAGGCGACCGATATCATGATCCACGCGCAAGAGACGCAAAAGCTCAAGGATCGGTTGAACGGGATCTATGTCGGCCATACCGGGCGCAAGCTCAAAGAGGTCGAAGAAGCGCTCGAGCGCGACAAGTTCATGGACGCAGCCGAAGCAAAGGCCTGGGGTCTGATTGACGATATCGTCGAAAATCGCCCCAAAGAGGACGGCGAAGACTAAGCGCCGGATGGTGGCGTGAACTTAAATATTGTGCCTCTTTGTCGCCTCGCATAAGCTGGGGCAATAAAAGGGGGGAATTTTGGCCCGAACCGGGCTGGTTTTTGACAAGGGCGCAGGCCCAGGGAACGGATATGGCGAACAATTCCTCCAATGGTGACAGCAAAAACACCCTCTATTGCTCTTTCTGCGGCAAAGCCAGCACGAAGTGCGTAAACTCATTGCCGGGCCGACCGTGTTCATCTGTGATGAATGTGTCGAACTGTGCATGGAT
>CAYSBG010000300.1:0-3256 GCA_964429125.1 uncultured Aliiroseovarius sp. | reverse complement strand
CTGATCGATGCTGACTCGGCTGCCTATGCCGCCGAGAACAATATCACTCCGCGCGACTGTAACTAAACGCGCGCATATGAACCCGGTTCGGGCCGACGCGGCCCGGACCACCCACGCATTACACGGGAACCCCGCCATGAGCGACGCCGCACATTCCGAGACCCTGCTTGAGGTCAACAATATCGAGGTGATCTACAACCATGTGATCCTGGTCTTGAAGGGTGTTTCGCTGAGCGTGCCCAAAGGCGGCATCACTGCGCTATTAGGCGGCAACGGTGCGGGTAAAAGCACCACTCTCAAGGCGATTTCAACGCTGCTTCACAGCGAGCGCGGCGAGGTCACCAAGGGAACGATAGAATATCGCGGCAAGGACATCACCGGCGAAACCCCGGCGAGTCTTGTAAGCCAAGGGGTCATCCAGGTAATGGAAGGCCGCCACGTTTTTGAGCATCTGACGGTCGAGGAAAATCTGATGACCGGCGCCTATACCCGCAAGGACGGGCGCGGCGCCGTCGCTGCCGACTTGCAGATGGTTTATGATTATTTCCCGCGTTTGAAGGAACGGCGCAAGAGCCAGGCGGGCTATACCTCCGGCGGTGAGCAACAGATGGTTGCTATTGGCCGGGCGCTGATGAGCAAACCGGAAACCATCCTGCTGGACGAACCGTCAATGGGTCTTGCGCCGCAATTGGTCGAAGAGATTTTCACCATTGTCAAAGACCTCAACGAAAAGGAAGGCGCGACGTTTCTGCTTGCTGAACAGAATACCAACGTCGCGCTGCGCTATGCGCATTACGGCTATATTTTGGAAAGCGGCCGCGTAGTCATGGACGGCCCGGCCGACGATCTGCGCGAAAACCCGGACGTAAAGGAATTTTATCTGGGTATGTCGGAAGAAGGGCGCAAGAGTTTTCGCGACGTGCGCAGTTATCGCCGCCGCAAGCGTTGGCTGGCGTAAGGGGAGCAAGATGAGCGAGTTTTTTGACGCACTTGAGGTGCGCTCGGCTGATGAACGCCGGGCGGATCAGGAAAAGGCCCTTTTGGTGCAGATCAAACGGGCGATGGAAGCGCCGGATTCCTGCTTGGTCAGCGATGGAGAGGTGCGCGGTTTAGACGATCTGCCCCGCTTGCCAGTCCTGCGTAAATCCGCCTTGAGTACCTGGCAGAAGGAAAGGCCGCCTTTTGGTGGCATGGCCGTTTCAAATGTAGCACATATTTTTCAAAGCCCGGGGCCGATTTATGAGCCGGGCGGGGTAAGCCACGATTGGTGGCGCATGGGACGGGGTTTGTTTGCGGCGGGGATACGCACCACCGACATTGTGCAGAATTGCTTTTCCTATCACCTGACTCCTGCGGGGATGATGTTTGAAAATGCGATCCGCGCTGTTGGAGCTATTTCGGTGCCTGCTGGTGTTGGCCAGACCGAACTGCAAGTCCGTGCGGCGCATGACATCGGGGTGACAGCCTATGTGGGCACGCCTGATTATCTGAAGAGAATCCTGGACCGGGCGGATGCAGACGGGGTTGCGCTCAAGATCACCAAGGCTGCGGTCGGTGGTGGGGCGTTGTTTCCGTCGTTGCGGCGGGAATACGCGGATCGCGGAATTTCCTGTTTGCAGGGCTATGGCACTGCTGATCTGGGTTCGATTGCATATGAGAGCCCGGCGATGGAAGGCATGATTGTAGACGAAGGTGTCATTGTCGAGATCGTTCGCCCCGGCACAGGTGAACCGACCGCGCCGGGGGAGGTCGGCGAAGTCGTGGTAACGACACTGAACCCGGACTATCCCCTGATCCGTTTTGCCACTGGCGATCTGTCGGCAATTCTGCCCGGGCAAAGCCCTTGTGGGCGCACCAATATGCGCATCAAAGGCTGGATGGGGCGGGCCGATCAAACTACAAAAATCAAGGGCATGTTTGTTCGGCCAGAACAAGTTGCGGACTTTGTAGCCAAACATGCAGAAATAACCCGCGCCCGTGTGGTAGCTTCGCGCGAGGGTGAAAGCGATGTGATGCTGGTCAGGGTCGAGGCCAATGGCGGGGATGTTGAAGCCTACGCGAAGTCTGTGGCCGAAACCCTGAAACTAAGGGGGCGGATCGAACTGGTGGCGCCGGGTAGCCTGCCCAATGACGGCATGGTTATTGAGGATACGCGCAATTACGAGTGAGGTTTGGTCTCAGAAATAACTGCGGACCAGGGCACTGGAAATAAGCGCCCATCCATCTGCGACGACAAAGAAGGCAAGTTTGAACGGCAGCGAAACGATTGCCGGGGGTACCATCATCATTCCCATGGACATAAGGATTGCCGCGACCACAAGATCAATGATCAAAAACGGCAGAAATACCAGGAAACCTATTTGAAAAGCGCGGGTGATTTCGCTCAAAAGGAAAGAAGGAACGAGCAAGGACAGCGGTGCATTGGCTTCCGGGGCAACCCCACTGAAACCATCGCGTAACTCGGCCATCTGCAGGAAGGTTTCGGGATCCACTCGTGCGGCCATGAAGGCTTTGAACGGCTGTAATGCGGCTGTAAACGCTGGCTCCAACTCCATGCTGCCATTAGAAAATGGCTCGCCGCCAAGGGACCATGCTTCGGTGAAAACAGGCTCCATAACAAAGTAGGTCAAGAATAGAGCCAGACTGACGATCAGCATGTTCGGCGGAGATTGTTGGAGGCCAAGCGCCTGGCGCAGGATTGCCAGAACGGTAACGATAAACGGGAAGCAGGTCACCATGATCGCCAGCCCGGGCACAAGGCTAAGGACGGTAATCAGCACCAGAAGCTGGATCGAGCGCGTGGCGATGGAGCCGTCGGCGCCGAGCGAAAGGGTGACCTCCTGGGCGGATGCTGGCACAGTGAAGGCAATCATGGTTAAAGATGCGGCAAAAAGGAGGCCCAAGCCGCGCCATGTGATAAAACGGATCATATCAGAGACCAGGTTTGACGTCGGCGACTTCGGTCAGGCGCACCGCAAGCTGGCCTTCGCCGTCCTCGCCAACTTCTTCCAGCTCACCGCGGGCGATTAGCTTGTTGCCGATAAATAATTCCACCGGGTCGTTGACGCGCTTATCCAGCGTCAAAACGGCATTGTTCTTAAGCTGCAAAAGCTCGCGGACCAACGGATGGGCTTTGCCGACCGATATGGTGACTTCAATCGGAACTTCGGTAAACGGATTGTCGACCATACCTGTGTCCGAATTTGTATCTGTTTTATCCATTCTGGAATACCCTTTCATTCAAGCTGAACAAATC
>CAYSBG010000299.1:0-3260 GCA_964429125.1 uncultured Aliiroseovarius sp. | reverse complement strand
GCCAACGGCGGCCCGCCGGGCCCTGTCCGCCTCCGACATGCCGGTGCAGCCCCCCCCCAGCACCAGCCCGGCCAGCCGGTCCGGGTGCCGCAGGGCAAAGCTGGTGGCGATCCAGGCACCATAACTCAGCCCGACAAGGATCAGTTTCCTGGCTTTGAATAAATCGGCCAAATCTATGATATCATTACAGTAATCTTCGACGACGGTTTGCGTGGGGCCAAGGTCACTATCCCCATAGCCCCGTAGGTCCAGCGCCACCGAAGGCACGAGCGATCCCAGCGCGGCCAATTGTGGCGCCCAATTGCCACGCTGCCCGCCAATGCCATGCAAATAGACGCATAAAATGTCAGTTTGTACCATTCCGGCAGGGGAAAGGTCGATTGCCAGTTGGGGGTTTTTGCCAAAACGGCGCGTCTGTTGCGTGGCCGGTTCGGGCGCCACAGATGCGCGCGGCGCCACGGTATTTCGCAAAGCGCAAAGCGTGTCCAAACCGGCGTCAAACACCGCTTTCGTGCCTGCGGCAATAGCCTCCAGACGATCAGGGACCGCCTCGATCTCGGCTTGCCAGGTGACGGTTTCATCGCCCAGATGCAGGCGCGCCTCATAGGCGGTGAGGCCCTCGATTCCCTCAAGCAGGCGATAGCCCAGCACCCGATCAGAATGGCTTAAATAACTGCGTTGCTCAAGGTATTCGCCCCCGCCGGCAATGAAACGGCGCAAGACCGATCCGTTGGCGCCGATTTCCTTGCGCATTTCCGAAACCATCGGGTGCCATGGGCGGGCGAAATCCTGCGCCACGGCCCAGATATCCGCCACCGACGTTGCCGCAGCCGCGCCTGGCGAGCAAGTGCATTTTATCCGGGTCTTGGCCATGCTTGGGCGTCCTCTGTTATTTGGCTGGGCGCCACATTGAGGTACGCGCAGAAACGGTTTCGGCGTCGATACTGTCAACCTCATCCATGTCATAAAGCGTCATGATCGACAGGTAATCTTCCATGATTTCCGTTGTATACGGCAGCATTAACGCACCGGAACGGCTATCACGATACATGCGTTCCAACGGCAGGTTTTTTAACATGGTTTGCCCGCCACAGGTGCGAATTGCCAACGCGGCCAATTCCTGCACCCCATCCATCACCGCAATCTGGCTGGAATACATGCGCATCACCTGTTCCTTGGTCGGAAATGCCTGCGCCTCCATCATCACCCGGTTGAAATTGGAGCGCATCAGGGTCAGTTGCTGATACATCTTGCCAACAGACACCCGCTTGGTTGGATACACCCGGCGGTCAATCGGCGGCTGGCCGGGCCATTCGCCCCGCAGATAGCTGACAGTGAAATCGTAAATCCCTTGTGACAGCCCCATATTCGCCGGCGATAAAAGCGCCATCATATGCGGAAACTGCGGCAGGGTTTTCACAAAAACCCCACGCGGCATCATCAGGTCCTCCTCGGACACGAACACATCCTTGATGATCAGGTCATTGGAAGACGTCGCCCGCATGCCCAGCGGGTCCCATTCACCGACGATGGTCAGCCCCTCAGCATCCGCTGGCACGGCAAAATCCAGGCAATCCTCGTGTCGCGGAGGATGGTCGTCGAAATGCTCGGTACACACCACCGAATAATAATCGCAATGGCCCGCCAGCGAGGCGAATTTCTTGAACCCGTTGAGCAACCAACCGCCATCAACCTTTGTCGCCGAAGTCTTGATCGGCTCGCTGGTCCAGTTGGTGCCGCCTTCGGAAATTGGCTGCGAGAAAATCGCCTTGTCCTTGACCACCTTGCGAAAATGGCGTTCGCGCATCTTGCCAAACGCGGCCTTTTCGTCGGCCGTCAGGTTGGGCATTTCATACATGTACCGACACCACAGCATCGCCGAAGTGTGCATGTTGAAGGTAATTGCCGTGGAGCCGCAGTATTTGCCGATCTCTGCAGCAATCATTGCATACTCGCCCAGGGTGAATCCAAATCCGCCGAATTCCTCGGGGATCACCAGTTTCAAAAATCCATGCTCGGCCAGTTCCTCGTAGTTTTTGGTTGGGAAGGTGGCGGTTCGGTCGTATTCCCCGGCCCTTTCAGCAAAGCCCGCGCCCAGTTCATTGGCCAGCCGCAACATGCGGATATGTTCATCGCTCAACTGTGACAGATCCAGATAGTCTTCAATCTTACTCATTGTTTTTCCCTTTGATTATGCCAGTTCGCCTTGCAAACGGCCATTGACAACGACATCAACGCCGTCCAGCGAAACGGTGCAGGCGCGCATGGGCAGATCGAAATGGCCCAACGTAAAACGGTTTGCATATTGGTTTGAGCCTGTTGACCACAGAAAGTTGCCGGCCCAGGCGCGCGGCTCGACCGCCTGCACGTCGCGTTTGTCATACAGCGCGAGGCTCTCCCAGCGGGCACCGGGATTGACACCGAAACCCACATGGCTGATGCCATAGGCGACCGGGTCTTCCCACGCCTCCAGATAGGCGCGAAACATATCCGCATCCAGATTATCGCCGATAATTGCCGTGACAAAATCGTTCTCGATGTCAAACACGATCTGATCGCGCAAATAGCTTTTGAAGGTCAGGTTCATGTCACCGACATCCATGACGATGCGCCCATTGACGGTGTTTTCCCCGGGAAACGCCAGGCAAAGCCCGCCGGGCCAATGGGCGACACCGCCCTGTCTGGTGGTGAAACCTGGCGTGCCGCCGCAGGGCGCATTGCGCAGATCCACGGTCAGGTCAGTGCCCGCAGCGCTGGTCACCCGCATTTCGCTGGCCCCCTCCAACATCTGGATGCCCAGATTGACGCGGGCTTCCAGATCGGCCGTCGGTTCGGTGCGTTCAAGGATCTCCGGGTGCTCGTTGCAGATTGTCAACAGCCGGGTGCCGGAGGCTTCGATCTCGGGCCATTCCTCGGCATGGATCAGCCCCTCGACGGTGACATCCACGATCACCTCGACGCATTTCAGCGCCTCGATCACTGGGCGCATTTGCTGGATTGCATTACAGGCGCCGGTTGATTTCACTGGCACCGGCGCGGTTTGCGCCGGCGTCGGCAACAGAATGGTCGAATACACCGCCCCCAGATCGTAACACGCCAACGAGGCAAGCTGCATCAGCACCGGGCGCGACTGGCTTTCGGCAACAATCACGACCTGGGTGGCGTCCTTGATGCCATTCAACGCCAGGACCCGGCGAAATGCGGCCAGCCATTTGCCTTCGACAATTTCCTGCATCATGGTGTGTTCCTTTTGGCAATAG
>CAYSBG010000298.1:0-3282 GCA_964429125.1 uncultured Aliiroseovarius sp. | reverse complement strand
ATAGTGGTAGACGACCCGGACCGTGAGAACGAGGGAGACCTCGTCATGTCCGCTGAAGCCGTAACCCCGGAATCCATTAATTTCATGGCAAAATACGGCCGGGGCCTAATCTGTCTGGCACTGACCCCCGATAAGATCGAATCCCTTGACCTTCCCATGACTGGAAGGTCCATATGTCGCATAACGAATGAGTTTTCCAAGGACAAACCAATGAACGACATGACAATTCGGGTCGAGAACATGACCTGCGCATCGTGTGTGGCACGAGTCGAAAAGGCGCTTGAGGCCGTCCCAGGTGTGGACGGCGCCGAGGTAAACCTGGCCGCCGAGAAGGCTGTGGTGCATTTTGCCGGAGCGACCGATATTGATGCGGTTCAGCGGGCGCTGGACAAGGCAGGCTATCCGGTCGCGACCGAGGAGGTGGTGCTGGAGATCAATGCCATGACCTGCGCCACATGTGTCGGCCGGGTCGAAGATGCGCTGGTCGATGTGCCGGGAGTGTTGGAGGTCAGCGTCAACCTGGCCCAGGAAACCGCGCATGTGAAAATTGCGTCCGGCGAGGTCACCGGGCAGGAGTTGGCGCGCATCTCCACCGAATACGGCTATCCGGCCCGCGTGGTTTCCGGCGGCGAGCAGGTCAGCGTTGTGGCCCGCAAGGCCGAAGAGGCGAAAAAGCTTGGTCGCCTGGTTCTGATCGCGGCCCTGCTGGCGGCGCCGGTGTTCATCGTCGAGATGGGCGGGCATATCTATCCGCCGATACGTGAATGGATCGACGCCACAATCGGGGCCTTCACCAGCTATGTAATTCAGTTCATTCTGGCCACGATTGTCATGGCCGGACCGGGGCGACGGTTTTACACCAAGGGCATCCCCCTTCTGTTGCGGGGCAAGCCGGACATGAATTCGCTGGTGGCGCTTGGTACGCTGGCGGCTTACGGCTTCTCGGTAGTATCGACCTTTGTGCCGCAGATCTTGCCGGCAGGCACAGCGAATGTCTATTACGAGGCGGCCGTGGTTATCGTGGTGTTGATCCTGTTTGGCCGCTGGATGGAAGCACGCGCCAAAGGCGCCACGGGGGCAGCGATCCAACGCCTGATGGAACTGGCGCCATCGACGGCGCGCATCGAACGGGATGGTGCAGTGGTCGAACTGCCGGTCGACGCGGTCGTCGTTGGCGACATTCTCCACTTGCGCCCGGGCGAAAAGGTGGCCGTGGATGGCGAAGTGCTGACCGGCGATTCCTGGGTGGATGAAAGCATGATCACCGGTGAGCCGGTGCCGGTCGAGAAACAGGCTGGCGCCGGGATCACCGCCGGTACGGTGAACGGCCAGGGGGCGCTGACGTTCCGTGCCATGCGGGTCGGTGGCGACACCACGCTAAGCCAGATCGTCCGGTTGGTCGAGCAAGCGCAAGCCGCCAAGCTGCCGATCCAGGGCGCGGTTGACAAGATCACCGCCTGGTTCGTGCCTGCTGTCATGGCGGCGGCGACGCTGACCTTTCTGGTCTGGCTGGTGATTGGTCCCTCGCCAACCTTGGGCTATGCCGTCGTGGCCGGGGTGGCGGTGCTGATCATCGCCTGCCCCTGCGCCATGGGGCTGGCGACGCCCACCTCGATCATGGTTGGCACCGGGCGCGGCGCGGAAATGGGCGTTTTGTTTCGCAAGGGCGACGCGCTGCAAACCCTGCAGGAAGTGTCGGTTGTGGCCATGGACAAAACCGGCACGCTTACCCAGGGGCGCCCGGACCTGACCGAGATTGCCGTGGCCGATGGCTTTGACGAGGACCAGGTGCTGCGCTTGTTGGCGGCGGCGGAGGCAGGCTCGGAACACCCCATCGCCGGGGCAATCCTGCGCGCCGCCGAGGCCCGCGGGCTTGACCTGCCGCGCGCCAAAAAGGTGCGCGCGCTTCCGGGCTTTGGCCTGCAGGCCGAGGTGGACGGCAAGGCGCTGCTGATTGGCAACGCAACGTTGATGACTCGCAAGAAGCTCGATGCCGGCGCGCTGGACAGGCTTGCCGGGGATTGGGCCAATGGGGGGCGCACGCCGCTATTTGTAGCGATTGACGGCAAGGTTGCCGGGGTCGCCGGGGTCGCTGACCCGCTGAAAAAGACCACCAAAGCCGCGATCGACGCCCTGCACAAGCTGGGCAAAAAGGTGGTGATGATCACCGGCGATACCGAGGCCACCGCGCGTTCGATTGCCCGTGAATTGGCAATTGACGAAGTTGTCGCCGGAGTGCTGCCTGCGGGCAAGGTTGCCGCCATCGAAGCGCTCAAGGAAGACAACAACAAGGTCGGGTTTGTCGGCGACGGCATCAATGACGCCCCGGCCCTGGCCGCTGCGGATGTCGGCATCGCGATCGGCACCGGCACGGATGTCGCTATCGAGGCCGCCGACGTGGTGTTGGTTTCGGGGGACCTTGCCGGGGTGGTCAACGCCATCGCCCTGTCGCACGCAACCATGAAAAACATCCGCCAGAACCTGTTCTGGGCCTTTGGCTACAATGTGCTGCTGATCCCGGTTGCTGCGGGTATTCTTTATCCGCTCTGGAGTATCATGTTGTCACCGATGCTCGGGGCGGCGGCAATGGCCATGTCTTCGGTCTTTGTCCTTACCAACGCCCTGCGCCTGCGCCGGGTGCGACCTTTTCTTGAACTGACGGGAGAAACTGCATGAATATCGGAGAAGCCGCCGCCCAGACCGGGTTACCTGCCAAGACGATCCGCTATTACGAGGAGATCCGGCTGATCCAGCCACATCGGGCTGAAAACGGCTACCGCTCCTTCGCGCAAAAGGACCTCCACAAGCTGGCTTTCCTGGCGCGCGCGCGGGCGCTGGGTTTCTCGATCGAAGATTGCCGGGTGCTGTTGGCATTGTATGAAGACGAAGCCCGGGCAAGTGCGGATGTAAAAGATGTCGCCGAGGGGCATCTAAGCCGCATCGACCAGAAAATCGCCGATTTAAAGGCAATGCGCGAGACTTTGGCGGAATTGGTGGATGCCTGCGCCGGGGATCACCGTCCGGATTGTCCGATCCTTAACGGCCTTAGTCTGGAAGCGGCTGTGGCAAAGGGATGAGAGTTTTCGCCTTGGCTAGCGCCAAGGCGACCGGCCGGGGGGCGCTGCCCCCCGGACCCCCCGGGATATTTAAGAAGTATGAAAGAAGCGGAGAGATTACCGTGTATTACCTCTTGACGCTTACCGGCTGCTACCATAAATCCTCAGCCAGTGGCGGGGTAGCTCAGCTGGTTAGAGCAGCGGAATCATAATCCGCGTGTCGGGG
>CAYSBG010000297.1:0-3294 GCA_964429125.1 uncultured Aliiroseovarius sp. | reverse complement strand
TACACCATGTCCATGGGCGCGGCGTTCTGTATCTTTGCCGGTATTTACTACTGGATCGGCAAGATGAGCGGACGGCAATACCCGGAATTCTGGGGCAAGGTGCATTTCTGGATGTTCTTCATCGGCGTCAACCTGACCTTCTTCCCGCAGCACTTCCTGGGACGACAGGGCATGCCGCGCCGCTATATCGACTATCCCGAAGCATTTGCCTATTGGAACAAGATCAGCTCCTACGGCGCGTTCATCTCGTTTGCCTCGTTCATGCTGTTCATCGGTATCGTGTTTTACACCCTGCTCAAGGGCAAGCGTGTTACCGAGAACAATTACTGGAACGAATACGCCGACACCCTGGAATGGACCCTGCCGTGCCCGCCGCCCGAACATACGTTCGAGCAGCTTCCCAAGCGGGAAGACTGGGACAAGGGCCACGCGCATTAACAATGCCCTGGGAATGGGACATCAAACCGCAGAAGGCCCCGGCATCGTCCGGGGCCTTCTTGCATGGGGCGGGGAACAGCCCGCTTGCCCAGATGCATCTGTGGCCGCACCGCTCGCTGCCCCGGCGCGGTTTCGCTGCGGTGATAGGGCTGGCCTTCCTTGGCTTTCTGATCCCGCTTTTCGCCTTTATCGGCACGGTTTCGCTTTGGTGGCTGCTGCCATTCGCCATGGGCACGCTGTGGCTGTTGTGGTTTTTCATCGACAAGAGCTATCGCGATGGCGAAATTCTGGAAGAGTTGCGCATCTGGAGTGACCATATCAGCCTGACCCGCCTGGGTCCGCGCGGGCAGCGCCAGCAATGGCAGGCCAACCCTTATTGGGTCAGCCTGCATCTGCACAAGACCGGCGGACCGGTGGTCAATTACCTGACCCTGAAGGGTAATAATCGCGAGGTGGAGCTGGGCGCGTTCCTGAGCGAAGAGGAGCGCCCACAGCTGCATCGCGCGCTGGCACAGGTGCTGAGCGAGGTGCGCCTGGGCGGGCGGGGCTGAGACTTAAACGCGGCAGGAAGCCCCACCGCTTCGGTTTCTCGATCCTTCAGAGCATGTCGCGCGCCCAATCGGCAGCACGTATCAGGCGCGAGGCGCGCTCTAAAACTCGGAGCCGATACCGATGGTCGCCAAAGTCGAGCCAGCCGCGCCATAGACCGACCCACGGATATAGGCCGGGCCAAAATCATAAGTCGCGTTCAGGCCATAAATACTTCCACCACTGGCTGAATAAATGTAGCCCGCGCCAGCCGAAAACTTGTCGCTGAAATCGTGCAGATAGCTCAATTCGGTGACAACGGCTCCCATGATGAATTTCCGGTCTGAAATTCTTGCCAGATAGCGGCCGTTTCCGACCTGTCCGGCCACCTGGACATATGCGTTGTGGGGGCCGGGAGCAGAAATGACGCCTTCGTATCCCGCCGAGACCTGCACCTTGCCCATATCGTATTCACCGGCCAGCGCATAAATCGTTCCTGATGTGTGCCTCAGAACCGAAGCAGACAGGGAAAAGGCGCCAAATTCGCCGTCATAGCGCACGCCAAGGGGCAAGACGTCGCCATTCATCTGAATGAATCGCGAGACTGAAAAGCTGGTCCCCGGCAGCAGCGTAGCGCCCAAATATGCGTTTGTATTAAAAACCGTTTCAGGAGCGAAACGTGAATACGCAGACAGGGGCGCGCCGATATTCAGGCGCTGATTGCCGGATTGGACAAATGCGCTGAGCGCGTAGGAACCACTGATAGGCAAGCCGCCACCGGCCACAGCATAGGCATCATATTCGATGCCGAAGGTCAGGCCCGAATCCGTTGCGCCAAAGGATACATCGCCACCGAAATCGGCAAGGCCCAGTTTAAAACTACTGCCGCCAGATGTTGTCGAAAAATCCAACTGGACAATGCCGTTGATGGTTGCGGTTTGCGCATGCGCGCCCGTGCTTGCGAGCGCGATGAGAAGTGCGGTGCCTGTAGTGAGATTTTTCATTTTATACCCTAGCCAATGTGGTGTTTCAAGGAACGTAAAATGTCCAGCCGAATTTTAGCCAAAAAAGAGATATCCTGGCAATTTCATTGGAAAGGTTTCCAGCCGAAAAATCGGGTAAGTGGTTTTTATGCACCAAATCAGGCGAGCGCGCACCGAGCGGTCGGTCGGCCGGAAATAGGCCAACGCGCGTTCAATTCGAGTGGTTTTCCTCCAAGGGCACAGGAAACGCTTTAGCCGAGGATGTCCTTCACCATCGGTCCCACCTGGCCAAAATCCATCTGGCCGGTATATTTTCCTTTGAGCATGCCCATGACCTTGCCCATATCGCGGATAGAGCCTGCCCCGGTGGCCGAGATCGCGGCCTCTATAGCGGCGCGGGTTTCGTCATTGCTGAGTTTCTTTGGTAGGAAATCTTCGATTACCCGGACCTCGGCGCGTTCCTTTTCGGCGAGTTCCAGGCGCCCGCCTTCCTCATAGGCCCGCGCGCTTTCCTGGCGTTGTTTGACCATTTTGCCGAGGATCACCATGATATCGTCCTCGCTCAATGTGGCGTCATCGCCCCGGCCGCGCAACTCGATATCGCGATCCTTGAGCGCGGCATTGACCAGGCGCAGCGTTGACAAACGTGCCTTGTCGCGTTCGCGCATCGCGGTTTTCAGCGCGTCATTGATTTTTTGTCTTAGTCCCATGTCCCAGTCTTCCCTAGTCCGGTAAGAAGTTTCGACTTTATCCAAAAGGCGCGCCGCCGACAACACTTCGGCTCTCAAGTAAGGTATTGAAAAAAAACAATATGTTAAAATTCCGCTCCAGCCGCGCCCTCTTGACCCGCCCCGGGACCCGCTTTAGGTTCCCGAAAGTTTGCATTTGGGAGTCGCCATGTCCGCCGCAGAGAACCAAAAACCGACCGCTTGTCTGGCTTTGGCCGATGGCACGTTGTTTTACGGCCAAGGGTTCGGTGCCAGCGGCGAAACCACCGCCGAGCTGTGCTTCAACACCGCCATGACCGGCTATCAGGAAATCATGACCGACCCCTCTTATGCCGGGCAGGTCGTCACCTTTACTTTCCCGCATATCGGCAATACCGGGATGACACCTCAGGATGACGAAAGCGGGGCGCCGGTGGCCGAGGGCATGGTGGTAAAATGGGACCCAACCGATCCGTCCAATTGGCGCTCGACCGGGGCGTTGGGGGATTGGCTGACTGCGCGTGGGCGTATCGGCATTGGCGGGGTGGATACGCGGCGCCTGACCCGGGCAATTCGCCAGCAGGGCAGCCCGCATGTGGCGCTGTCCCATGATCCGGAAGGTGATTTCGACATCGAGG
>CAYSBG010000296.1:0-3298 GCA_964429125.1 uncultured Aliiroseovarius sp. | reverse complement strand
CCTCGGGATGGTTGGCGGTAACGAAAGTGACCGCATTGCCGACATCGCGATGGGTAACCGGGATGCCGGCATAGGCCAGCCCGCCGATACCGGCGGAAATTCCTGGAAGGATGCGGAAACCAACGCCGTTTTGCACCAGGGTTTGCGCCTCTTCGCCGCCACGGCCAAAAACGAACGGGTCGCCGCCCTTGAGCCGCAACACGCGTTTTCCGGCCCGTGCGGCCTTGATCAGGCGCATGGAAATGTCGTGCTGCTTGGGGGATTTCACCCAGCCGCGCTTGCCTGCTTCGATGATTTCCGCCCCCGGGCGCGCCCAATCGAGTATTTCACGCGCAACCAGCGCATCGACCAGAATGGTGTCGGCCTGGCGCAATGCGTTCAGCCCGTGCAGGGTGACCAGCCCGGGATCGCCCGGCCCGGCACCCATCAGCCAGACCCAGCCGGGGTGAAATATCGGCCAGCCGCCTTTGAGAGGGGGAAGAGAATCGTTCATGGCGCTGTTATGCCCGTTTGGCGGGGCGGGGAAAAGCCGTGCGTGCCCCCTTACCGGGCGCGCCGCTGCGGCCTATACTGTCGGCTAATGGAAAAACGCGCCAAAGAACTGCGCCGGGGATGGACCACCGGCGCCTGTGCCACCGCCGCGGTGAAGGCGGCATTGTTGCGCCTGTGGGCCGGGGAGTTTCCGGCGCGGGTGCGCATCACCTTGCCGCGCGGCGAGCGGCCGGAGTTTGACGTGGCCTATCGCAAGAACGGGCCGGGCTGGGCCGAGGCCGGGATCGTCAAGGACGCGGGCGATGACCCGGACGTGACCCATGGCGCCCTGATCCGGGCGCGGGCAGAGCCGGGCGGGCAGGGGGTGCGATTTGTCGCCGGTGAAGGGGTGGGCGTGGTGACGCGCCCGGGCCTGCCGGTGGCCGTGGGCGAACCTGCGGTGAACCCGGTGCCGCGCCAGATGATGGGTAATGTGGTGGCCGAACTGGCCGCGATGTACGGGCAGGCGCCGGATGTCGTGATCACCCTGACCATTCCCGGTGGCGCGGCGCTGGCGGCCAAAACCTGGAACCCGCGTCTGGGCATCAAGGGCGGGCTGAGCGTGCTGGGCACCACCGGGATTGTGCGGCCGTTTTCCTGCGCGGCCTGGATCGCCTCGATCCACAGGGGGGTGGATGTGGCGCGCGCCGATGGGCTGTCCCATGTGGCGGGCACCACCGGCGCGATGAGCGAGGCGGCGGTGCAGGCGCTCTATGATTTGCCCGACCATGGGATGCTGGACATGGGCGATTTCGTCGGCGGGGTGGTGAAATATATCCGTCGCCATCCGGTTGCGCGGCTGACCATTGGCGGCGGTTTGGCCAAGCTGACCAAGCTGGCCCAGGGCGCGGTGGATTTGCATTCGGGACGTTCGCAGGTGGATTTTGCCCTGTTGGCCGAATGGCTGGAAGATACCCAGGTATCAAAGATGAATACCGTTCTGGAAGTATATGAAAAACATCGAGAAAAGCTATCTGAGCTGGTTGCTGAAAAGGCGCTGATGCGACTGCGGGATATGCTGCGGGACGCGCCGGTGGCGGTGGATGTGGTGGCGGTTGACCGGGGGGGCAAGGTGCTTGCCCAGGCGGGAAACCCATGAAGCTGTTGCTGATGGCGGGTTCGGGAGAGGCGCGCGAACTGGCGCGCGCGCTGGCAAAGATGGAGGGGGTTGCGACCATCGCTTCGCTGGCCGGGGCCACCCGGGATCCGGCGCGCTTGGCCGTTCCCACCCGACGTGGCGGCTTTGGCGGCGCAGCGGCGCAACGGGCGTTCATGGACGAACAGGGCTTTGACGCGGTGCTGGATGCCACCCATCCTTTCGCCGACCGGATCAAGACGCGCACGGCAGAAATTGCCGCCGACCTTGGCCTGCCCTGCCTGCATGTGATCCGGCCAAAATGGCGCCCGGAACCGGGAGACGATTGGACCGAGATTGCCGACCCAGGTGAGGCGCCAGAGCATATTTCGCCCGGCTCTGTTGTGTTTCTGGCAACCGGGCGAGGCAGTTTGCAGGGATTTCGTGGATTGCGCGCGCGCCGCCTGATCAGTCGCCAGATTGATCCGCCCGACGCGCCGTTCCCGTGGCCGGGGGGCGCATATCTGGTCGGGCGCCCACCGTTTTGCGTGGCCGATGAAATCGCCCTGTTCAGGCGTCTGCAAGTTGACTGGCTGGTGGTGAAAAACGCCGGGGGCATCGCGCCACGTGCCAAGCTGGAGGCGGCGCGTGCGTTAGGTATCCCGGTGCTTATGTTGGCGCGCCCGGCGTTGCCGCCCGGCGAAATCGTCGAAGATATCGAGGCGGCCCTGGACTGGGTCAACGCCTTGCGCTGACCCAGATCGCGCTACCGGGAAATGGCCGTATTCAGTTTTATCCAATCGTTGGAGAATTCCTCAACTTCCAGAAGCACGAATTTGTAGTCACTGGTGTAAATACACAGCTGCTTGGCGCGGCGCTGCATCATGCTGGCCAACACATATTGGGCGGGCGTGCCACGGATATGCTGGCGCACTTCACAGGCCGTCAGCTTTTCCTGCCCGACACCGGCTGTACCATCGGACAGCACATACATGAAAGCGCCGGGCCCAGGGCGCAGGGTCAAGCCCTGTTCGGTGAAGGTGACTTCAAGATCCTGGCGGTTGGGCTGGTTCGGGATCAGCGAAACGGTTCGGTTAACGTCGCGAATTAGCGTGAACGGCGTGTTCATGCGTGGGCTTCGGGCATAGGGGAAGGTGATCAACGAGCCATTGCGGAAGGGGGTGAAATCATCCTCTATATCCGCCAGATTGCTGCGCACTTGCACGCAATTACCCTGAAAATTAGGCCGGTCGCACAGATAGGTATAAGCAGTGGGTGAAATCGAAATGGATTGCACCGAGCCGATGGCTGGACGCTTCTGGCGGCTATTGGCATCAAAGCAGGTCGCTTGGCCTGCAAAGGCTCTCTGCGAATAGATGCAGGTCTCGTTTTCAGCGCCAGGGGGCAGCGGCGGTGGGGTGGCGGCGCCTTGGTTGCTCCGGGGCACCTCAATCGCCATCGAGCGGTATTGGGCCGACTGGAAGGCGTCAAAACGCTGCTGGGCGCTGTCAAAGCGCTGGCACCGCCCGGTGAAATCTTGCCCGGTACACAAGGTAAGGCTGGCATTGCCAAGGAGCTGGAACGAGCGAAAGCCAAAGATCAGACTGTTTGGCATCCGCCCCATCCGGTCGATGCCAAAGCAATTGGCCCGGCCCTGGAAATTGGCTTGCGGGAAAAAACAGGCACCGTCTT
>CAYSBG010000295.1:0-3302 GCA_964429125.1 uncultured Aliiroseovarius sp. | reverse complement strand
TTGGCCATTGCCGCGATAACCGAAAGCGCGGCATCGGTGCGTAACGTGACTTCGAGCGCGGGCAGGCCACCGGCCACCAGGGCTTTGGCCAGGGGCGTGGCGTCGCCCGTGTTTTCCACGACCAGCACCGGGACAACGGGGGCAAGGTCACAGATGCGTTCAGCCTCGCGGCTGGCTTCAGATGGGGTCATGGGCGCTTTCCTCCAACACGGTTGCGGCGCCGTTCTCGGCGTCTGCGACATGGGTGCGGAACAGGGCGAACAGCTCGCGGCCCAGCCCATGTTGCGGTGCGGCGGTGAAGGGAGTCGGCGTGCGTTCGTCAAACCCAACTTCCAGCACTTCCAGCGTGCCGGCCTCGGCGTCCAGGCGCACCCGGTCGCCGTCGCGCAGACGCGCCAATGGGCCGCCTCGCGCGGCCTCGGGGGACAGGTGAATGGCGGCGGGCACCTTGCCCGAAGCGCCGGACATGCGCCCGTCGGTGATCAGCGCCACCTGCAACCCGCGCGCCTGCAAGACAGAGAGCGTCGGTGTCAGCGCGTGCAGCTCGGGCATGCCATTGGCATGGGGCCCCTGAAAGCGCACGGCGACAATGACGTCTTCGCTGAACTCTCCGGCATTGAAGGCTGCTTTGACGGCCTCTTGGGTGTCAAACACCCGGACCCTGGCCTCGACCATGCGCCGATCGGTGGGGACGGCGGAAATCTTGATCACCCCGCGCCCCAGGTTGCCGGTCAACTGGGCCAGCCCGCCGCTTGCCTGAAACGGGTCACTGACCGGACGCAGGATCCGGTTGTTCAGCGCGATGCGCGGGGCGGGGTGCCAGGCCAGGGCACCGCCGGCAAGCGTCGGCTCCTCGCCATAGGCCGCCAGCCCCTTGCCGGCGACAGTTTCCACGTCGTCATGTAGAAGCCCGGCCGCCAGCAATTCCCCGATCAGCCAGCCCATGCCACCGGCTGCATGAAAGGCATTCACATCGGCCAGCCCGTTTGGATATACCTTGGTAATCAACGGGGTGATCGCCGAGATATCGGCAAAATCCTCTAGCGTCAGGAGGATCCCGGCCGCACGCGCCATGGCCGGCAGGTGCAGCACCAGATTGGTCGACCCCCCGGTGGCCATCAGCCCGACCAGCCCGTTGACAAAGGCTTTTTCGCTCAGAATATGCGCCACCGGCAGCGCGCGCCCGGCCTGGGCGGTCATATTGATGGCGGCTTTGGTCGCGGCCTTGGTCAGGGCCGCGCGCAAGGGCGTGCCCGGATTGACAAACGAGGCGCCGGGAAGGTGCAGGCCCATGATTTCCATCAGCATCTGATTGGAGTTCGCGGTGCCATAAAAGGTGCAGGTGCCGGGGCCGTGATAGGCGGCCATTTCCGCCTCCATCAGCTTGTCCCGGCCGATTTCACCGGCGGCATAGGCCTGGCGCACCCGGGCTTTTTCATCGTTTGGCAGGCCGCTGGTCATTGGCCCGGCGGGCAGAAATACCGCCGGAATATGCCCGAATGTCGCCGCCGCCATCACCAGCCCGGGCACGATCTTGTCGCAGACCCCCAGGTACAGCGCCGCGTCAAAGGTGTTGTGGCTTAACGCGACCGAGGCGGCAAGCGCGATGACATCGCGCGAAAACAGGCTCAGCTCCATGCCGTCGGTGCCCTGGGTAACCCCGTCGCACATCGCCGGAACCCCCCCGGCAACCTGCGCGGTGGCGCCATTTTCGCGAGCGGTGCTGCGGATCAGTTCAGGATAGCTTTCAAACGGGCGATGGGCGCTGAGCATATCGTTATAGGCGGTGATGATGCCCAGGTTGGGCGCGCGGGATGTGGCCAGCCTGCTTTGGTCCGCCCCGGCGCCGGCATAGGCGTGGGCTTGATTGGAACAGGACAGATGCGCCCGCGCCGGGCCTTCTTCGACGGCCTGGGCGACACGGTTCAGATAAGCTTGGCGCGTGGACGTGCTTCGGGCGATAATGCGCGCAGTTATCTGTTCAATTTCTGGCGTCACCGGCATGATATGTACCTTTGGTTTGGAACCCTTTGCTGCGGGTAGCATGAATCGTTAGCGCTAACAAGTTTCAGGTTTCTCCGAAGCTGCATTGTTTCGGTTTCCTGCAAAATAGAACATTTTTCAGCAGATTGGCGAAGATTCCATATTTCCGCCCGAATTCCCTGTCAAATAGGAGGTGTAGACACTTGGTCGGCTGGAGAACAGGCCGCCAAAGGAGGCAGAAATGAACAAGAAAAAAATGAGCGTGATGGGTTTGGCAGTTCTGGCGCTTGGCGCCTGCACACAACCCAGCGTGGTGACCCGTGCGGCAGATCCAGGTACGGCTTTGCTGAGCCAGGGGGGCGGTGGAAGTGTTGCGGCCCCCAGCTACAAGGTTGTTGATGTCCGCGTTAGCGTCCCGGAAACGCTGTCCGTATCCGAGGCTAATACCTTGATCCCCCGCGCAGATATCGTCTGGCGCGGCGACCCCTATGGCGACCGTCGCCAACAGGTGGCAACCATCATGCGCGACGGAATCATGGCCGGGACCGCCTCCCTGAACGGCAGCCGTGAGGTTGTGGTCGAAATCGAGATGGCACGCTTTCACGCGCTGACCCAGCGGGCTCGCTATACCGTCGGCGGCAATCATAACATCGACTTCTGGATGCAGGTGGTGGACGCGCAGACCGGCGCGGTGATTGAGCCACGCCGGTTCGTGAATACCGACCTTCCGGCCTATGGTGGCATGGCGGCCGTTGCTGCCGAAGCACGCGGGGAGACGCAGAAAGTGCGCATCGAATCCTTCATCGGCCAAACGCTTGCCAATGAATTGAGCAAACCGCACGTGATCCCCGTCGCTGCGGCAGAATGATTTGCAAGTGAAGGCGTTGCTGGACGCCTGCGTCCTCTATCCAACGGTGATGCGAGAGATGTTGATGGGCGCCGCCAGAGCGGGGTTGTTTCACCCGCTCTGGTCGCCGCGCATTCTGGATGAGTGGGCGCGTGCCGCGGCGCGTCTGGGACCCGAAGGCGAAGCCGTGGCGCGCGGCGAAATAGCCGTGTTGGAAATGCACTGGCCGCATGCGTCGGTGCGCCCAAATGCGGGGGATCTGGCCCGCTTGTGGCTGCCGGACGAACAGGATATCCACGTTCTGGCGGCCGCGATTGCCGGATCCGCCGATATGATCGTCACGGAAAACCGCGCCGATTTTCCCCAGAACATTTTGGCCGACGAAGGCGTGCGGCGCGTCGGAACGGATGCGTTTCTGCTCGGCCTTTTCCAAACTTGCCCCGGGGCGCTTGTCGCCGTGGGCGAGGACGTG
>CAYSBG010000294.1:0-3309 GCA_964429125.1 uncultured Aliiroseovarius sp. | reverse complement strand
CTATTGCAAGGAAATGCATGAGGTCAATTTCAACCGGGAAGAAATCGTCAAACTGATCACCGACAATTATTATGTGGTGCAGGTCAATATGTGGGGGGATCGCGAGGCGACGGATTTTGACGGCACGGTTATGGCTGAAAAGGACCTGGTGCGCCGCTGGGGGGCAAGTTTTACCCCGACCACGTTGTTTTTCGCCAATGATGCGGACCCTGAGGATGCGCTGGTTTTTGCGCTGCCGGGATATTTCAAGCCGTTCCACCATGCGCGTGCGTTGGAATATGTGGCGACAGACGCCTATAAGGAGGAGCCGAATTTTCAGCGGTTCGTCCAGGCGCGCGGGGATGAGATGCGCGCGGCGGGGATTGAAGTCGACCTGTGGAAGTAAGCGCGGGGGAGCGGTACGCCTTGGTATGTACCTATGCGCTGAGCGCATGGGTGAAGCATTTGGCCCTGCACACGTTAGAAAAAACAGTCAGATAGTCATATAGAGTTTTTTTAATATAACTTTTCTGCAATTGGTTTGTGGGTAAAATAGTCCCATGATCAAAGCAAAAGTATACATTTTGGCCGCTCTGGCGGCCCTCGGGGGAGGTGGGCCTGCTGCCTCTCATGAACATGGCGATGCTGAGGCTGGCGCGCGTGTTTTCAAATCCTGCAAGTCCTGCCACCAGGTGGGCGAGGGCGCGCGCGACCGTATCGGCCCGGCGCTGAACGGCATATTTGGCCGTGCCGCCGGTTCGGTCGAAGGCTTTCGCTATAGTACCGGCATGCAGCGTGAAAACGCTGATGGACTGGTCTGGACCTGGGAAACGCTGGATGCATATATTGAAAATCCAAGGGCGCTGGTGAGCAAGACCCGGATGAGTTTTCGCGGGCTGAAAGACCCGCAAAAACGTGCCGATTTGCTGGCCTATCTGCGCCTGTTTTCCGACAATCCGGCGGACATTCCCGAGGCCGAGCCGACCGAGGTCAGCGCCCTGCCGCTCTTGCCTGCCGAGGTTTTGGAACTGGTCGGAGACCCGGCCTATGGCGAATACCTTTCCAGCGAATGTACCACCTGCCACCAGGTTGATGGATCCGATCAGGGCATCCCGTCGATTACCGCCTGGCCGGTAGAGGATTTTGTCGTCGCCATGCATGCTTACAAGGAACAGTTAAGGCCGCATCCGGTGATGCAGATGATGGCCGGACGCCTGACAAATGAAGAGATTGCAGCGCTGGCTGCGTATTTTAATGGCCTGTAAACAGGGGCCAGATCAAGGGAGGAATATCTGATGAAATTGAACCGTAGAGGGTTTATCGGCGCCACGGCCGGGGTCACCGCAGCCTTGGCGGCGCCCATGGTGCGCGCGGCCGCGCACGGTCGGCCAAAAGTGGTGGTTGTCGGCGGCGGGGCCGGTGGCGCGACCGTGGCGCGCTACCTGGCCAAGGACAGCAAAGGCGACATCGATGTTACCCTGATCGAGCCGACGCGCACCTATTACACTTGCTTTTTCTCAAACCTGTATTTGGGTGGGCTGGTCGATCTGGACCATATCGCCCATAGCTACGGCACGTTGGCCGCAGAATACGGTATCAACGTGGTGCATGATTGGGCCACCGGGATTGACCGCGACGCCAAGACCGTCGCCACCGCGGGCGGGCATACCATCCCTTATGACCGGCTGATCCTCAGCCCCGGCATCGACTTTATCGACGGATCTGTTGCCGGCTGGGATGTCAGCGCACAGAACGCCATGCCGCATGCCTATAAGGCCGGATCGCAATCCGAGTTGTTGCGGGCGCAGATCATGGCCATGCCCCAGGGAGGGACCTATGCCATGGTCGCGCCGCCGAACCCGTATCGCTGCCCGCCCGGACCGTATGAGCGGGTCAGCATGGTGGCACGGATGCTCAAAGAGCATAATCCGAGCGCCAAGATCCTGATTGCCGACCCCAAGCCGAAATTCTCTAAACAGGCGCTGTTTCAAGAGGGATGGAGCGCCCATTATGACGGCATGATCGAATGGGTTGGCCCGGATTTCGGCGGCGACAATGTGAGCGTTGACCCAGGTGCGATGACGGTGGATATCGACGGCGAAGTGACCAAGGTTGATGTCTGCAATGTCATTCCGGCAATGAAGGCAGGGCGCATCTGCGAGATGGCCGGGATCACCGAAGGAAACTGGGCGCCGGTGCGCGCCCATGACCTGCAATCCAGGATGGATGATAACATTCATGTGTTGGGCGACAGCTGCGCCCAAGGGGACATGCCCAAATCCGGCTTCTCGGCCAACAGCCAGGCCAAGGTCTGTGCCAATGCCGTGCGCGGCGCGCTGACCGGCTCCACGGTATTTCCTGCCAAGTTTTCTAATACTTGCTGGTCGTCCTTGGATGAGAATGACGGCGTCAAGGTTGGCGCCACCTATGAGGCGACCGACGAAAAGATTGCCAAAGTGGCAGGCTTCATCTCGAAAACCGGCGAAGATGCCGGGGTGCGCAAGGCCACCTATGAGGAAAGCTTTGGCTGGTATGAGGGCATCACAGCGGATATGTTCGGATAAGGACCGGATTCAGACGCGAAACAGGCGGGGCCCCGGGGCCCCGTCTTGGTTTTTCAGGGAGGAAAAATGCGCACGTTCATTGCCGCCGCCATTCTGGCGCTTGCCACATTGCCCGCCACCGCCGGCGAGGGCTACAATCTTTACCCTTATGACGGTAGTTTCGAGGATGCGGCCTCCAGCGTTGAAAATGCGATTATCGGCGCCGGTTTGGTAATTGATTATATCTCGCAGACCGGCGAAATGCTGGCCCGCACCCGGGCCGATGTCGGGTCCGACGTGGTGTTGTTTGACGCGGCAAAGATCTTTGTTTTCTGCTCGGCCTCGCTTAGCCGGAAAATGATGGAGGCCGACCCGATGAACATCGCATATTGCCCCTATGGGATTTTCGTTTCGGACCGTGACGGCGACGTGGTGATTGGGTTTCGCGACTATCCCGAAGGGATCATGCAGGAAGTCGAAGCATTGCTGAGCTCAATCGCCGAGGAAGCGGCTTCATTTTGACAGGATACAGCATGTCGCACCAAATTGAATTCCCCATTCAAGGCGAACGCACCTGCTGTGCAGGCGCTACCTCGCCCTGACTGGGGAATACCCGATCTGATTGGGCGCGACACGCTCTCGGTGGCGTTATTTGCGCCTGGGCCGCAGCGCGGGTCGTTGCGACATTTCCGAGCGTTTTCATCAAATATCAACCGACCTCTTGTATTTTACCACACATGCAATAAATTGAATATCAACCAGGTCTGATAAGGCCGTGACAGATATT
>CAYSBG010000293.1:0-3310 GCA_964429125.1 uncultured Aliiroseovarius sp. | reverse complement strand
GCTCTACTGGCCAATGCCAGGACCCCGGAAAGGTGTTTAAAGGCAAAAAGATGGCCGGCCACATGGGCGCGGCGAAAGTGACCACGCAGAATCTGGAAGTGGTGCGCACCGACGCCGATCGTGGCCTGGTGTTCATCAAAGGCGCCGTTCCTGGCTCCAAAGGAGGTTGGGTCACGGTCAAGGACGCGATGAAGACCAAGCGTCCCGATGGCGTGCCTTTCCCGGCGGCGATCAAGACCGCTGCCGCTGCTGAAGCGCCGGCAGAGGCCCCGGCTGAAGCCCCCGAAGGAGGCGCTGAAGAATGAAACTCGACGTAATCAAACTTGACGGCAAAAAGGCCGGATCGGTTGAGCTGGACGAGGCTCTGTTTGGCCTTGAGCCGCGCGCCGACATCCTGCACCGCGTAGTCCGTTGGCAGCGCAACAAGGCGCAGGCCGGCACCCACAAGGTCAAGACCCGGAGCGAAACCAGCTATTCGCGCAAGAAGATCTATCGCCAGAAGGGCACCGGCGGCGCACGCCACGGTGACCGTAACGCGCCGATCTTTCGTGGTGGTGGTATCTACAAGGGCCCAACCCCGCGCAGTCACGCCCACGACCTGCCGAAGAAGTTCCGCAAACTCGGCCTGCGCCACGCGCTGTCAGCCAAGGCAAAAGCCGGCGAACTGGTGGTGATTGACGTTGCCGAAAATGACGGCAAGACCGGGACTCTGGCCAAGGCGGTGAAGGCCTTGGGTTGGAAGCGCACATTGGTAATTGACGGCGCATCCGTCAACGAAGGTTTCGCCAAGGCTGCGGCCAACATCGAAGGTATTGATGTGCTGCCCAGCATCGGCGCAAACGTATATGACATCCTCAAGCGTGACACTCTGGTGCTCACCAAAGCAGGTGTCGAAGCTCTGGAGGCTCGTCTGAAATGAACACCAAAGCAGACCTCTACGATGTCATCCGCAAGCCGATCATTACCGAGAAAGCCACCATGGCGTCTGAGCACGGCGCGGTTGTTTTCGAAGTGGCGATGGACGCGAACAAGCCGCTGATCAAGCAGGCTGTGGAAACGCTCTTTGGCGTCAAGGTGAAGGCGGTTAACACCTCCATCACCAAAGGCAAGGTCAAAAAGTTCCGCGGTCAGCCGGGCAAACGCCGGGACGTGAAAAAGGCCTATGTTACCCTTGAAGAGGGCAACACGATCGACGTCACCACCGGGCTTTGAGGCTCGAGCGGTGAAAAAAAAGGCCCTCGGCGCATGCCGGGGGCCTTTTTGTTGCAATACAGGCGCACACACGCCGATGTGACAGGGGCCCGACTTGATCTGTCCCCTCACTTTGACCCAAAATGGACAAAGCGAAAACCAGTGAGGATATCGACGATGTTAACCCGACGCCATTTTGTCATTACAACCGGTGCCCTGTTCTCGGCGCCGATTTCGGCGCCGGCTATGGCCGCGGCGACGTCCAACAGGTCCAAATGGGATCAATGGGATGCCCAGGTTACGCCGGCCAACTACGACCCGGCGACATCGAATCCCTGGGGAATTTCCCCGCGGTTCCTGCCGCGACTGGTCGAGGCCAACCCCGGCCTTACGCCGGGCGATATTCACGTCGATGCCGTGGCACGCTACCTTTATCATGTCCATGATGATGGCATGGCCATGCGCTACGGCGTGGCGATTGCACGGGGCAACCTTTACGAGCCTGGCACCTACACGATCAAACGCAAAACCAAATGGCCGACCTGGACGCCGACCGCGAATATGGTCAAGCGTGACCCGGAATACGCGCGTTTTGCTGATGGGGTGGACGCCGGGCCGACGAACCCGCTGGGCTCACGGGCGCTTTACCTTTATGTGGGCAACCGTGACACGTATCTGCGGATCCACGGCTCCCCTCAGCCGCAATCCATCGGCGGACGCGCCAGTTCTGGCTGCGTGCGCATGGTGATGGCGCATATCAACGACCTTTATCCGAATGTGAAGCTTGGATCGACTGCGCGGCTTTATCCGCCAGAAGGACCGCTGGCCACCCATAGTTAACAAGGTATTGCGCGGCTCCAATCAGGGCCGCGCGCCGATCTACCCGGCTGCAGCGCCTGCTGGCCGGGTACAGATCGGCCGGCCATCGCGTGTGCGCAAGGGCAGGAAGGTGGTCTCGACCACGCCAATATGCCGATATACATAACACCCGCTCATCTCATCCAGACGCACTGCTGTCAGGTCTTGATACGGCGCTGCGACCGAAAGTACGCCTTCGGGCAATTCCGCAATAAAACCATCCGGCGACGTAGTGGCCGTCGCACAAGCTGCCAGAAACAACGGCGCCGCCGCCCAAACCAGACTTGATCTCTGCATATTTGTCTTTCCTTCTTTTCCTTGCGGAAGAATGATCGAAACCCTGCCCAGAGACCAGAACTTTTTTGTATCAGGCGGCGCGATGCGCAGTAGTCCAGGCACAATCCCACACCTGAAATGACCCCCAAAAGCGCTGCGAATTCTTGTCGAGTTGCGAAAATTTGCCGTAGTCAGGCCTGCACCGCCCATTGCCTGCATGTAAAAATTTCATTGTCAGGCTAACCGGATTGTCCAATACTCGCGCGTGGGATTAAATGCGCGGGTTTTCAAGCAACCAGGAGGCAAGACAGGATTATGCGGTGCAAGCAGTTTGCATTCGGGGGCAAAGGCGTTTTCGCTGGAATCGTTTTGTTGGGGATCGTGGCCTTCTCGGTACAACTTGCCAGTTTAGGGCCCGCCCGGGCACGCGAGGCGGGCACAGGCCGTGTGGTGACGACCAAACTGAACAGACCGACCTTGCGGAGCTTGCGCGACTGGCTGTTCAATGCGCCGAATTCGGCCGGCATCGCGTCGCCGGTTGGGTTCAAGACACCTTCTGAAATAGAGACACAGATCAGCTGCCGATTGGGACCGGGCGGGTTGGAATGTCACGAAGTAATCGTTGCGGCACGCTGCCCATCGGCCGTGGAAGTCACCGTTCCCAACGGTGGAACGACCACGGTGCCGGTAAATTGTACCGGGCCGGATTCCAACGGGTATTGCGATTGCGAGTTTGCAACGCCCTGACGTAATCGTGTGCATTCGTTTCCTGGGTGTATCTTTCGGGTACGCAGACGGGTGGCGAAAACCTTTCGCCGCTACTTGCCACCCCCCACCATCCCCGCTATACCGCGCAGGTCGCAGGGCCTCGGATTCGTTCCGGGGCCTGTGATTATTTGGAAAACCAGACCCGGCGACGGGTCGCAAAGCAAACGGAAGACAGAAAGCATGGCACTCAAGTCGTATAAACCGACGACGCCAGGCC
>CAYSBG010000292.1:0-3351 GCA_964429125.1 uncultured Aliiroseovarius sp. | reverse complement strand
GCGTCTGAAATCACGTTTCATTTTGGCCCCGGTTCTGTCCCTGATGGCCCATCCAGCCCTTGCCCAGGAGGGGTTTGATCCCAGCGATAAATGTAACGAAATCCTGACCGGAGCTTCGCCGACGACCAAGATAATGGCTGCATCCTGGCTGATAGGCTATGTCGATTCCGGCATTGGCGACCGCCGCGCGGTGGATTTCGCCGAGATCGAGCGGGTGCTGACATCGCTTGCCGGGATTTGCCAGAAATATCCCCAGGAAAGCCTGCTGAATGTCGCCGGTGCGGTGGTCAAGATCCAAATGCAGGTGGATGCGCAAGCAGCCAGTGGCGGCGAGGCGGGCGGTTCGGAAAATGCGGCCCGTGCTTTCCTGGAGCAATTCATGGATCCGGGTGCGGATCGCGTGGCGCTGACCAAGCCGCTGATCGCCAGCGCCGAAGATATCCGCGCGGTCTACAAGGAGCCGCTGGCCAGCCGGATGATCGAGGTCTATCGCGAAAAGCTGCCGCCAAATATCGCAATCGCGCCCAAGCCCGGACAAACCGAGATTTTGCTCTGGCGCACGACCACCGACGAGATGAAGGCCGGGTCTTCGGTGCTGGATTATTTCCCTGGCGGCTATAAGCGCGTGTTGGACTATATGAACCCGGGCTTTCCGGTGGTGCGGTTCAAGTTTGTCGAGCCAGGCGCGGATTCGGGCAGGGCCTTTGACGGGCTGATCTGGATCAACGACCATTGGGCGTGGATGCCCAAGCCGTGGCGTAGCCTGCCTTCTGAATAGGGCGCCTAGAGCCTGAGCAGCGCCCGGATTTCATCGGGCGTTACCCCTTGCGCGCGCAAGGTAGAGAGCGCGCGGGCATTGTCACGCTTGGCCAGTCGCGCGCCGCGGGCGTCACGGATCAGCCGGTGGTGGTGGTAAACAGGCGTCGGCAAGTTCAGCAAATATTGCAGCAGCACATGAATTGCTGTGGCGCCAAACAGGTCACGCCCTCGGATGATTTGGGTGATGGCCTGGGCTGCGTCATCCACCACCACGGCCAGGTGGTAGGAGGTGCCGATTTCCCGGCGCGCCAGCACGATATCGCCCAGCGCGGGCAGGTCGGGGGGGCGGATCTCATGGGTTCCCGCATTTTCGGCGCCGGTTTCAACAAACGCCAGCCGTCGCGCGCCAAGACGTGCGGCGACCTTGTCCATGTTCAGGCGAATCGCGTCGCCGTCCTTGCGGGTGGCCATCGCCCGCCCCCGGCAGGTGCCAGGATAAAGCGGGCCATCGGGGCCGTTGACCATCGCAGATTCCTGCGGGGCGCCAAGGGCTGCCCGGATATCGCCACGCGTGCAGGAACAGGGATAGGTCAGGCCCATTTGCGATAGCTGGTCTAACGCAGCCCCGTAGGCATCCTGTCGCTCGGACTGGCGCAGCACGGGTTCGGGCCAGTCCAGCCCCAACCACCGCAGATCGTCATATATCGCCCTCTCATATTCCGCGCGGCTACGCTGTGTGTCGATATCCTCCATGCGTAACAGGAAGGTTCCGCCCGCCGCGCGCGCCATATCCCAGCCGGTCAACGCGCTAAAGGCGTGGCCCAGGTGCAAATGCCCCGTGGGCGAAGGGGCGAAACGGGTGATCACGCTCTGCAGGCTTTCATCTTTCTTCAAATACTCCCGCCGGAGGCATCAAATCATGCCCCGGTCAGCCAGGCGCGCCACGCCACCTTGGCACGATCCGTATAGGCCTTGTAGCGGTCCTTGCGTCCGCGCCGCCCGCCCTTGAGCCCGTCAACCGGGCGAAACAGGCCAAAATTGACGTTCATCGGCTGAAAGGTCCTGGCCTCGGCGCCGCCGGTAATGTGGTGGACAAGCGCGCCCATGGCGCTGTCCTGGGGCACGTCGGGCAGGGGGCGTCCGGCCAGCTCACCCGCCGCCATACGGCCCGCGAGCAGGCCCATCGCCGCGCTTTCCACATAGCCCTCAACCCCGGTGACCTGCCCGGCAAAGCGAATATTGGGCCGCGCGCGCAGGCGCATCTGCCCATCCAGCAAGGTTGGCGCATTCAGGAACGTATTGCGATGGATGCCGCCAAGCCGGGCAAACTCGGCATTTTCAAGACCGGGAATCATCCTGAAAACAGTAGTTTGCGCGCCATACTTCATCTTGGTCTGAAAGCCGACGATATTATACAGGCTACCCAGCTTGTTGTCGCGGCGCAATTGCACCACCGCATAGGCTTTGTCCTCGGGCCGGTGTGCATTGGTCAGGCCGACCGGCTGCATCGGGCCAAAGCGCAGGGTCTCGCGGCCGCGCTCGGCCATGACTTCGATCGGCAGGCATCCGTCGAAATATTTGGCGGTCTCGCCTTCGTGAAACTCGGTTTTGTCAGCGGCAAGCAAGGCGTCGATAAACGCCTCGTACTGGTCGCGGGTCATCGGGCAGTTGAGGTAGGCCTTGCGCTCGGCCTCGGTGTCGCCCTTGTCATAGCGCGATTGCGCCCAGGCCACGTCCATGTCGATGCTGTCGGCGTAGACGATCGGCGCGATGGCGTCGAAAAACGCCAGCCGGTCGGCGCCGGTCTCCGCCTGTATGGCGGCGCCCAAAGCGGGCGAGGTCAGCGGGCCGGTGGCGAATATCCAATGCCCGGTTTCCGGCAGGGTGGTGATCTCGCCAATTTCGACACGCAGGTTTTCCAGCGCCATAAGGCGCTCGGTCACGCCGCGCGAAAACGCCGCGCGATCCACCGCCAAAGCGCCACCGGCGGGCAGGCGATGGGCGTCGGCCATCTCCATGATCAGGCTGTCCGCCGCGCGCATTTCCCAATGCAGAAGGCCCACGGCGTTTTGTTCGTCATCATCGGAGCGGAACGAATTGGAGCAGACCATTTCCGCCAGATCGCCGGTCTGATGGGCAAAAGTTCCGACCTTGGGCCGCATTTCATGCAGCACCACCCTGACACCCGCGCGCGCCGCCTGCCAGGCAGCCTCGGCGCCGGCAAGCCCGCCGCCAACGATGTGAAGTTCCGTATCCATGCGCGCGGCTATAGGCGAGCGCGCCGGGGAAGGCAACGGTTTCGGGGTGCAGGCGGATGCCACGCTGCATGGAATTTTCAATCGGTTCTCCGGGTATGATGGCGCTTTGGGGCTGCACCTGACAAAGCGATCTCGTCCAACGTGACGGTCGGTGACTATTTCGCGGGCGAGTCGCTTAACCGCGGGGCAATATTTTTCACGCATTTGGCGTAGAGGCCGCAATTGATCCGGGCTTGGATTCTCTGCCTGTTAGAGCGTGTCGTGCCTTACCAGAATCGTGTATTCGGCCGGTGGGGCGAGGCAGCGTTTGCGCAGCAAATGCGTTCGCCCTGCC
>CAYSBG010000291.1:0-3358 GCA_964429125.1 uncultured Aliiroseovarius sp. | reverse complement strand
AACGGCCATGAAATCATCGCGCATATGGCGGGAAAAATGCGCAAGAACCGTATTCGCGTTCTGGCGGGGGACAAGGTCCAGGTGGCAATGACGCCTTACGACCTGTCAAAGGGGCGGATCAATTACCGCTTCAAGTAAGGTGCGCCTGATCCTCGGCTCCGGCTCGCCCAGGCGGGCGGAATTGCTGGGTCAAATAGGCGTGGTCGCCGATGCGATTCGCCCGCCGGATATGGACGAGACCCCGCTCAAGGGGGAAGTGCCGCGCGCCTATTGCAAACGTATTGCCGCCGCCAAGGCCGCCGCAATGCAGGTTGGCGCCGACGAGGTCGTGTTGTGTGCCGACACCACCGTCGCGCTGGGCCGCCGCATCTTGGGCAAGCCGGGCGATGTGGGCGAGGCGGCGCAATTTCTCCATGCTCTGTCCGGTCGTCGCCACCGGGTGATTACCGCGCTCGTGGTGCGAAATGCGCGCCAAAGCTGGGCGCGCGATGTGGTGACCACGGTCAGGATGAAACGGCTTTCCGACACCGAAATGAATGCCTATCTGGCAAGGGGCGATTGGCAGGGCATGGCTGGAGGATATGCCATTCAAGGCCCGGCCGGTGCGTTTATACCATGGATACAAGGCAGTTTTAGCGCGGTCATGGGCCTGCCCGTCGCCGAGACCGCACACTTGCTCGAAGCGGCCGGGTATCCCCTGTATGGAGCTGCACCGTGAAGGGTCGGGTAATTGCTTTGGACGTGTTGAACGGGCGCAAGGTCGCCGCAATGCTGGAAGACGGTCTGCTGGTTGATCTGCTGGTCGAAACCGGCGACGGGCCCTTGCCCGGTGCGATATTTCGGGCCATTTGCGACCGGCCGATGAAAGGGCAGGGGGGCATGATGCTCCGCTTGCCGGGGGGGCTGAGCGGTTATTTGCGCAAGGGCAAAGGGCTGCGCCCGGGACAGTCGCTTCTGGTGCAGGTAAGTGGCCGCGCCGAGGACGGCAAGGCGGTGCCGGTGACCCAGCGGGTTTTGTTCAAGAGCCGCTATGCGATCGTCACACCGGGCGCCCCCGGCATCAACGTCTCGCGCCAGATCCGGGAGGAGGAAGAACGCATTCGCCTGCTGGAAATCGCCCATGGGGCTATGGGGGGGGGTGCTGGGCTTATCGTGCGCTCCTGCGCGCAAGGTGCTGACGGCGATGATATTGCCGCAGATATTGTCGCCATGCGCGACCTGGCTTTGCAGGTTGCCAAAGATGCCGTGGGAAAGGCCCCTGAGTTGCTTGTTGACGGCGCTGATGTGCATAGCCTCGCCTGGCGTGACTGGCCTCGGCCGGACCTGTTCACCGAAGCACCGGGCTGTTTTGATGCGCATGGCCTGGATGAGACGATTGCTGCAATTCTAGCACCCAAACAACGGATAAAAGGCGGAGGATTTGCATTTATCGAACCTACCCGGGCTTTTGTCGCGGTCGATGTGAATACCGGGGCGGATACTTCTCAGGCTGCGGGGCTGAAGGTGAACATCGCCCTGGCGCGCGATCTTCCGCGGCTTTTGCGCTGTCGCGGGCTGGGCGGGCAGATCATCGTCGATTTTGCCCCAATGCCGAAGAAAGACCGCCATGCGCTGGAGCAAGTCTTGCGCGCCGCGTTCCGCCGCGACAGGATTGAAACGGCTTTGGCTGGTTGGACGCCGCTGGGAAATTACGAAATTCAGCGCAAACGAGAGCGCGTTCCGGTAATCGGGCTTGGCCTTTAAACCGCGACCGGAATGGACGCGTAACCGCGAAACCTGGCCAGCCGCAAAAGCTCTGCGGGCCCATCCGCGCGCAACCTGGGAAACCGCGCCACCAACCTGCCAATCGCCACCTTGCCTTCGATCCGCGCCAGGCTCGCCCCCAGGCAGACATGCGCCCCGGTGGCAAAAGCCAGATGGCGATTGGGGCTGCGACCAAGGTCCAGCTGCTCCGGATCCGCAAACACGCCCGGGTCGCGATTGGCCCCGGCAACAGAGGTGTGGATATAGGTGCCCTTACGGATGGTTTGGCCTGCCAGGGTTATGTCCTCGCCCGCCAGACGATTGCCAATCTGCAGCGGGCTTTGAAACCGCAGGAATTCCTCGACCGCCGTTTCGATCATCCCGGGGTCCGTCCGCAGGCGCCGGTGCTGGTCCGGATGCTCAAGCAGCATGGCGACAGCATTGCCCAACATCGAGGTGGTGGTTTCGTGCCCGGCGTTGAGCAGGAATACGCAGTTCTGCAATAACTCCTCCTGAGTCAACCGGCGCCCGTCGATTTCGCCAAAGATCAGCGCGTCCAGCACCTCACCTTGCCCGGCATCGTCGGGATGGGCCCGGCGAAAGACGACCAGATCGCGCAGGAGCGCCGTGAACTCCACTACCGCCGCATTGCCCTCATCCAGTTTCTCCTGCGAAACCACCGGATCCAGCGCGCCAAGGATGGCCAGCGAAAACTGCCGCAATTTATGCCGGTGTTCGGCGGGAATACCAAGCATGAACGAGATGATCTCGGTGGGCAACGCCATGGCAAAAGTCCGCACGAACTCAAAGCGTTGCTGTTCTTGCATCCGGTCAAGCAAGCGGTCGACAATGGTTTCGATAAGCGGCTGCATTTCGGCCAGTTTGCGCGGCGTGAACGCGGCGGCCAACAGCTTTCGCACGATCGTGTGGTCGGGGGGGTCGCGAAAAACCAGACTGGTCGTATGGTGGTGAAAAAGCGGCGTGTCGCCGAATTTCTTGCCAAATGCCAGCTTCTTGTCCGAAAGCATGGCCTTGCTGCGATAGACTTGATTGACGTCCTGATGCCGGGTCAAGAACACCGAACCATCGGGGTTTTCGTGCACGGGATCGCTTTCACGCAAGGCCCGAAGCACCGGGTAAGGATCGGCAATAAATGCGTCGTCAATGGCGTTGATGTCAAAATCGTCCATGTCCTGGATCTCTCCGGTTGAAATATCCCGAAAACATTGTTGCACATTTTTGCGGCAAATCCGAGAAAGGAGATCGGTAGAACACCTGATTTGGGAAAGGTCCGGAAAATGGCATGTCCGATCTGCACACGCGAAAGCGCGGCGCGCTACCGCCCGTTTTGTTCGCGCCGTTGCGCAGATGTTGATCTGGGGCGTTGGTTGAACGGTGTTTATACGACGCCTTCGCAGGACCAGGAAGCGCTGGCAGAGGCCGAGGCAGAAACGGCGCGGCGCCAACCACGCAAGCACTGATTTTTCGCGCATTTTCCTCTGGACAACCCCCGACCCCACGTCTAGAACACCGCGACCCAGGGTGATGCATATTGCCCAAACCGTGCCCGGGTAGCTCAGGGGTAGAGCAGTGGACTGAAAATCCTCGTGTCGGT
>CAYSBG010000290.1:0-3360 GCA_964429125.1 uncultured Aliiroseovarius sp. | reverse complement strand
AAGCCTGCCCGATTTCGTCAAGCTGGCCGAGGCATTCGGCTGCAAGGGGCGCGCGGTCAGCGACCCAGCCGAGCTGGACGACGCGATCCAGGAAATGCTCGCCCATGACGGGCCGTTCATCCTGGATGTTCTGGTCGAGCGCCACGAAAACTGCTACCCGATGATCCCATCCGGCGCCCCGCATAACGAGATGCTGATGGGCGATGACAGCACCGACGGGGCCATCGGCTCCTCCGGCGCGACCTTGGTTTAAGGAGGCTTCGAAAATGTCTGCACTACGTCTGAAAAAAGGCTCGACCTCGCATTCTGCCTATAATCTGCGCGACCCGAACGCGGCCGGCATTGAAAGCCACACCCTGGCGGTGATCGTCGATAACGAGGCCGGGGTGCTGGCGCGCGTCATCGGCCTGTTTTCCGGGCGCGGCTACAATATCGACAGCCTGACCGTGGCCGAGATCGACCATCTCGGCCATCAGAGCCGCATCACCATCGTCACCACCGGCACGCCCTCGGTGATCGAGCAGATCAAGGCGCAACTGGGCCGAATCGTGCCGGTACATGAGGTGCATGACCTGACCGCCGAGGGACGCGCGGTAGAGCGCGAGCTGGCGCTGATCAAAGTTGTTGGCGGTGGGGATAAACGCGTCGAAGCGCTCAGGCTCGCCGATATTTTCCGCACCAATGTGGTGGATTCGACGCTGGAGAGCTTTACCTTCGAAATCACCGGCACCCCGGAAAAGATTGACGCATTCACCGATCTGATGCGGCCCCTTGGGCTGGTCGAAATCGCCCGGACCGGGGTGGCGGCATTGCTGCGAAGTGGCGATATGCCCGACGACTGAGTGGAGAGGTTCAGCCTGCTGGCCACCTTCGCCAGCGCCTGGGCTTTCCGCCCCTATATGAGTGAACTTCAGCTCACAAGTCCTTGATAAAACAAGAAAAGGGGAACCCTCAGGTTCCCCAGTTTAGCTGATAAGGCTCATCATTTGTACCGCTCGGTTATTTTCTAGCCTGCGGCCCTATCCGCGTCGGGCGGGCATAGCGCCCGCCCTACCCCTTAGCTACACCCGGTGGTCGACCCACAGGTGTTGCATTTCATGCAGGTGCCATTGCGCACCAATGTGTAGTTGCCGCATTCCCCGCAGGCCTCGCCCTCATAGCCCTGCATCCGCGCCTTGGTGCGCGCATCCATTGCCGGGGCGCCCCCTGGGGCGTTTCTGGTCGTTTCGCTGGGAGTGCCCACCGGCGCGGTCGCGGTTTCCGGCACCAAAGTCGCCAGCGCCCCCACCGGGTCAGACGCCCCGGCCAAAGCCGTTGCCCCGGATTGGCCACCTTGCAACACCACCAGCTCTTGCGGCAAGCGTTTGCGCAAATACCCCGTCGAGCTGATCTGTTTCAGCACTTCCAGGGACCGGGTTGCGGCGGTTTCGGAAATCTCGGCAACATTGGCCACGCCTTCCTCGTGGTGCCCATGGCCCAGGTCGTCAAAGGCGGCGCCGGTGGGCTTCACATGCGCCAGATCGGTGCGATCCAGATAGCTGACGGCCAATTCGCGGAAAATATAGTCAAGGATCGAGGTGGCGTTCTTGATCGCCTCGTTGCCCTGCACCATGCCAGCCGGCTCGAACTTGGTGAAGGTAAACGCATCGACGAATTCCTCCAGCGGCACGCCATATTGAAGGCCGACAGAAATCGCGATGGCAAAATTGTTCATCATCGCCCGGAACCCGGCGCCTTCCTTGTGCATGTCGATGAAAATCTCGCCCAGCTGGCCGCCTTCGTATTCGCCGGTGCGCAAATAGACCTTGTGGCCGCCAACGATGGCCTTTTGCGTATAGCCCTTGCGCCGTTGCGGCAGCTTTTCGCGCCCGCGCGCCACTTCCTTGATCACCACCTTTTCGATGATCTTTTCGGCCAGCACCGCGGCCTTTTCATGGTCCGTGCCATTTGCCAGGATCTCGGCGGCTTCCTCGTCGTCCTCGACCAGGGCACCGGCCAGTGGCTGGCTCAACTTGGAGCCATCGCGATAGAGCGCGTTGGCCTTGACGCCCAGGCTCCAGGACAGCTCATAGGCCGCCTGGCAATCCTCGATCGTTGCGTCATTGTCCATGTTGATGGTCTTGGAGATGGCGCCAGAGATAAAGCTCTGCGCCGCGGCCATCATGGTGATGTGGCTCTCAACGCTAAGCGTGCGCGTCCCCTTGGGCCCGCATTGGCTGGCGCAGTCAAACACTGGCAAGTGCTCGGGCTTGAGATGCGGTGCGCCTTCCAGGGTTTTCACCCCCAGAACGTGGTCATTGGCCGCGTCAATATCGGCGCGGGTGAACCCAAGCGCGCCCAAAAGCGAGAACTCCGGATCGTTCAGGTTCTCGGCCGGGATGTTCAGGACATTGGTGCAGAATTCTTCGCCCAGGGTCCATTGGTTGAACACATAGCGCAGATCGAACGCCCCGGTCAGGGCAGCTTCGATCTTGTCTAACTCAACGGCAGTAAAACCCTTTTGCATCAAGGTGGTATGGTTGATGGCCGGGGCGTTGCCCATGGTGGCGCGGCCAACCGCGTAGGCAACCATTTCCTCGATCTGCGCGGAATTATAGCCAAGTGCTTCAAGCGCGGCGGGCACGCTTCGGTTGATGATGTTGAAATAACCACCGCCGGCCAGCTTCTTGAACTTGACCAGGGCAAAGTCCGGCTCGATCCCGGTGGTGTCACAATCCATCACCAAGCCGATGGTGCCGGTCGGGGCAATCACCGAAACCTGCGCGTTGCGATAGCCGTGCTTTTCGCCCAGTGCCAGGGCCTCGTCCCACGCGGCCATCGACAGTTCAATCAATTTCGGGTCCGGGCAATTGGCATGGTCCAGGGGCACCGGTTTCACGGCCAGGCCCTCATAGCCCTCCTCGGCTCCATACGCTGCCGTACGGTGATTGCGAATAACCCGCAACATGTTGTTTTTGTTGCGTTCATAGCCTGAAAACGTGCCCAGCTCCCCGGCCATTTCTGCCGAAGTCGCATAGGAAACGCCGGTCATGATTGCGGTCAAAGCGGCGGCAATCGAGCGCCCCTCGTCGCTATCATAAGAATAGCCCATATTCATCAAGAGCCCGCCAATATTGGCGTATCCCAGTCCCAGCGTGCGGAATTCATACGACAGCTGGGCAATCTCCGGGGAGGGGAATTGCGCCATCATCACGCTGATTTCCAGCGTGATGGTCCAGAGCCGGGTTGCGTGCATGTAGTCTTCGACCTGAAACTGCCCGGCCTCGTAAAAGGTCAGCAGGTTCATCGACGCCAGATTACAGGCGGTATTGTCCAGGAACATGTATTCCGAGCACGGGTTGGAGCCGCGAATTTCACCGT
>CAYSBG010000289.1:0-3373 GCA_964429125.1 uncultured Aliiroseovarius sp. | reverse complement strand
GTCGAGAATGTCGGTGATGTGGCGCGGGCTGCGCTTGCGGTCGACGGCAGCGGCCAGGAACATGCCGAACTCATCGAGCTGGAACAGGATCGCGGGCTGGCGATGCAGGGCGGTGAGGAGCCCGGCGCCAGAGGCGATCTTGTTACCGCCCAGATAGCCCCCGAGCCCGGCCTCGACAAAAAGCTCGTTGATGACCTCGCGGGCATGGTTCTTGCCCGAGCCGCTGTCGGCAATGCCGGTGATGTAGAGATTGGTGCGCAGATTGGTGTGGTTGCGGTATTTGCGCCCCATGAGGGCCCCGAGTGCGCACAGGCTGGCGCCAACGGCGAGTAGCGGCTGGGGCCGCCGGGCGGTCTTGAGCATGTAGGCCACCATGTCTCCCAGCACACCGCCAAGCGCCGCCGGATCGAGCGGCGGCATGGGGGTGCCGGGTGCGGGGGATTTGGAGCCGGTTTGCGGCGCACCGGCCGCCAGCTGGTTCAGCAATTCTTGCGCGGGATGGGTCTTGTCGTTCGCATGGGCGCCATCAAGGACAAGACCGGCATCCGGTTTCCAGCCATGTTCCATGGCATGGTGATAAATGGTGCCCGCGCCAATGGAGACGGGGCGGAAACTCGCCCATGTTTTCATGGTCATCTCGGGTATGTTTTTTGCCGATTGCGCCGACCAGCGCGAGAACAGGCCGGAGCCGTCTTCCCCGAGGGCGCCCTTGAGCGCCATGCCGATGCGCACCCAGGAATCATAGTCGAGATCGTTGTTGGGAATGTGCGAGAGAGCCTGCTCGATGGCATCCCGTGTTCCGCGCTGATCATGGGCCGGAAGACGTGCCGGGGCCGGTGTGCACGTGCCTGCCGAAAGGCGTGAGGGGCGCAGGCTTTGCGGCACCATGGCATGGGCCTCGTCAACGAAACGCCTCGCCTGCTCTTCGCTGATCCGTGGCAAATCGCTTATGTCGAGATCGGCAAGCGGTTCTTCGGGCCATTCATAGGGCCTGCCGGTGCCCGGATGGATAGCATAGGCAACGAACTGCTGGCCCTCGCACAATATCTCGATGGGCTGTTTGCGGATCCCCTTGAAGGGGCCTTGCGTGCGATAGACCAAGAGGCGCTTTGGCGCGCGCCCGATCCGCAAGGCCGGACTATCGCCAAGACGCTCACGGGCAAGCTTTTCAATGGCCAGGGCAAGGGCCGGATCGCCGGTTATGTCGATATCGACCCCGGCGACGACACCGCCCGCAATGCCGATGCCGCAATCGGGCCAGGCGGACCATATTTCGATCTCGTGCCCGGTGGTGGGGCGCTTGCAGTGCTGCGACCAGCCAGGATAATCCCGCCACTTGCCCCGAAGATACCGGCCCGGCTTCTTGGCTCCGGGCATGACGGGAATGACAGGATAACCATTATCCACCAGCCGGGCGCCAAAACGGGCCATGAAGCTCGTCTCTTGTTGCATGGCCATCAGAAGGGAACCCTTTCCTGCATGGCTGCAAGCCGTTCCTCGTCCCTTGCCGCAAGATCGCGCAGGTGATCGCAATAGCCGGTGATGACCGCCTCGATGAAGGTGCGCCATTCTTCCGGGCTGAGCGATGCCAGATCGCTCCTGGCGATGGAATCGAGATATTCACCGCCCATCTGCCCGGCATGGGTCATGGCATTTTGCTCATTGGGGGTGGGATCGATCATGGACCTTCTCCTGGCATGCAGGTTGAGACAGTGCATGGAGCAGAAACGCAGCGGTTTTCCCGGTAATCCGGCAAGGCGGGGGACAAAGCCGAAGCCGCGTGGTTCGCGGCGGCAGATGGCGCAGGGCATGGGGCAAACTCGTATCCGGTGATTTCGGTAAAGCGGCCAGCCGCGCGCACACGGATGCGAGTGGGCACTCTCACTTCGTGCACCCGTTCCAGCGCCTGCGCGATGCTGGCCGGGATAGGCGTGCCCGGCGCGCGCCGCAACCACCACTGAACGGCCTTCTGGCGGGCATAGCCGGTGTGCTCCAGGCAGACCCATTCGCGGTGGCGCACCATGCCGCACTGGTATTCGACCCGGAGCGAGGGCGGCTTGCCGGGTTTTTCGTGGCGGTGATAGGAAACGCCGCTGACCTTCAGCCATTGCGGCTGGCCGCTGGTCATGATGGCAAGCGTCGAGGCCTTGCTCTTGATCCTGATCTGCGGGGCGGGAAACTCAAAGTCGCACTCCACGCAATGGCGCACACCAGCGTAATTGATGGTCTGGCATTCGGGACAGACCTTGATGGGCGCCTCTCCGTCGCCCTTGCCCGGTGTCTTCGGGTTGACCGCATCAATGGGGCCGTGACGGGCGACATTACCGGCAAAGTCCAGGACCAGGCAGTTTTCCTTGCCCGGGGCCAGCCGCGTGCCACGCCCGGCAATCTGCACGTAGAGCCCTGTGGATTTTGTCGGGCGCAGCATGGCGATGAGATCGACGGCCGGGGCGTTGAACCCGGTGGTGAGCACACCCATGGAGGCAAGGGCGCGGATTTCTCCCTGCTTGAAGCTTTCGACGATATCGTCCCGCTCGGCTTTCGGCGTGTCGCCGAAGATGCATTCGCAGGAAAACCCTCGCTCCCGGATGGCGTCGCGCACATGTCTTGCGTGGCTGACACCGGAACAGAAGGCCAGCCAGGATTTGCGTTCCTTGCCAAGGGCAACGATCTCATCGACGGCAGCCCGGGTAATGGCCTGCTTGTCCACGGCCGCTTCCAGTTGCCCGGCAATGAACTCACCGCCCCTCGATCCGACACCGGTGACATCAAGGCGGGTATCCGTCTGCTTGGCAATCAGCGGGGCCAGGTAACCCTGGCTGACAAGATCGCGAACCGGGACCTCATAGGCAATGGCATCAAACAGGGCGTCCTTGCCCTTGTGCAACAAGCCACTGCCCAGCCGGTAAGGGGTGGCGGTCAGGCCAATGATCTTCATATGCGGGTTGAGCCTGTTCAACTCGCCCAGAAACCGCCGGTACATGGTGCCCGAACGGCGCGGAATGAGATGGGCCTCATCGACCAGCACCAGGTCGGCCTGCCCGATGGCATGGGCGCGCTTGTGAACCGACTGGATCCCGGCAAACAGGATGCGCGCATCAATATCGCGCTGTCCAAGCCCGGCTGAATAGATACCAGCAGGCGCCAGCGGCCACAGGCTTACGATCTCGGCAAAGTTCTGGGCAATCAGTTCGCGCACATGGGTAAGCACCAGGATGCGCTGGTCCGGCCATTGCTCCATGACCTCGCGGATGAACCAGGCCATCACCAGAGATTTGCCGCCAGCAGTGGGGATCACGACGAGCGGACAGCCCGAGGCGCGTTCAAAATAGCGGTAGATGCCGTCGATGGCGGCGCGTTGATAGGGGCGCAG
>CAYSBG010000288.1:0-3396 GCA_964429125.1 uncultured Aliiroseovarius sp. | reverse complement strand
CGTTTGCGCGAGCAAATGCGTTCGCCCTGCCGGACGAATTCGATTTGGTGCGACAGGCCCTAAGGCGTTTTGGTGCGCTTCAGGGGCGTGGGCCCAGCATTTCCTGCCGGAGCATCTGCAAATATCGCCGGCGGAATTCTTCGTTTACCGGCCCGGATTGCTTTTTCAAGACAGGTGGGGCCGGGTGCCATTCAGGTCGGGCCACACCGCAAAAAGCCAGGCAATTGCGCAGCGTGCGGGTTGGATCGGTAACAAGAGCCTCATAAAAAACGCCCTGATAGGCAAAATCCATCGCCCGCGAAATATGCAGGATCAGCGCATCCTCAAGCCGCTGTGTCTGCATTATCCGGTCCAGTTCCCCGGCGTCAAAAACCGGCTGCTTGTGGTTACTTTCCTGCTGCGAGGACCATTGATTGGTCTGGGTGGCGATGGAATGGGAAATTGCCTGGGCCAAGGCATCGCGACGGGCGACGTGAATGATACGGACTCCGGAAAACATGGCCGGAATGTTCCACCGGGCAAGCATTGCTATCTGGTCCCAGGATGTCTTCATCCCGAATAATTGCCCGGGTTGTCGATTGGCCGCCAGTGCGCGTATCAGTTCCGGATACCGTTTTAGCTTTCGTGCCTGCATCTGACGCAAAACGAAATCGTGGTTGCAAAACTCTCCCAGCCCGCGGAGCATCCTGCTTTGCAGCAAATATTCACCAAGCAGTGTAGAGCCGGATCTGTTGGTAAACCCGATCAGGATCAGCGGAAAGTCAAATTCCGGCGTGTTGCCGGAAAATTTCAAAGCCTCAGGGCCCAATGCCTTGGCAATCTGGTACTCATGCGCCCCCGGTGCCTTTAGCGCGCGTTTGATCGAGTCCTCGGACCGGCGATCAGGCAACCTTGAGCGGCCGATAAGACCCTCTATCCTTTTGCGAAAGCTCACGGACATTTCCCGAAGTGGTTTGCAAGGGTCGCTTTGCTGTTCATGTCAAAATCACACTGCCACGCCCATCAGAATGCATCAACCTATCATGGCAAACGTCCACAGTGAAAGGGGCTTCGTGGAGCAAGGGTCACTTACGAACCGGCTTGCCGGATTTCAACTGGCCAAGGATTTCTTCAAGCCGCGCGCCATAGCGTGCACCAATCGCCTGGGCTGTGAAGTGCTTTTGCACAAAGGCCTGGGCGGCGGTGGCTTTGCGCGCACGGGCTTCTGGATTGTCATAAACCGCGCGCATCTGTCGGGCCGCGTCCTTGATGCTGGGATCGGCCCAGCGCTGGCCTTCGCGGACGAAAATATAATCATTCGGCTTCAACGCGATCAACTCATAATCGACCAGCCAGGCGGTTTCATTGGTACAAAACTCCATGTTGCCGGAATAGCCGGTGCAAACGACGGGCACCTTCAGGTTCATCGCCTCGATCATGCCAAAGCCCCAGCCTTCGGAACGGTGCAGCGAAATATAGCAATCCGCTCCTTTTTTCAGGCGAATAAGATCGGTATAGGAGAGGGTTTCATTCATCAACAGGATCCGCGCATCCTGCTGAATCAATTCTTCGACCTGGCGCCAGATTCGTTGCTGTTCCGGGTCGCCAACCTTGTCACGGTTCTGAGTCTTGATGATAAGACGAACGTCCGGGACGCCTTGGAACGCCGCGCGAAAGGCTTGGAGTACCCCGACCGGGTTTTTGCGCTGAACGAACGAGAAACTGTCAAACGCCACCAGAAAAACAAACGCGTCCGGCTTCAGGCCGAAATGTTCAAGAATAAAAGCCCGGGCCTGCGCGCGCGATGGCTGCTCCAGGTCTTCAAAGCACATGCCGATCCGGGTGACGGGGATATCCGTATGCGGTTGGTAAATATCCACCCCATATTGTGAGGAAACCCAGATTTCATCCAGCAGGCCGAGGCTCAGGGAATGGCAGGCAGCGGGGCTGTCGAGCTCCCAAAAGAAATAGCCGATATTATAGGCGCCGTTGAACACATCCGGCTCGTAGGCCAGCACGATGGGCACGGATTCAGCATTCAGGTGGATAAGGTTGATCCGAGCGCGTTTGTATTCTTCATGTTCAATCGTGGTCGAAAAGCCCTCGGGCGCCGGGTTATCCAGACCAAAATCAACCTTGTTCAGAGACAACCCGGTTTCTTCCATCGCAGAGGCAGAAAGCCGTGTTGCCTGGCCCAACCCCGAAGCTTTTTCAAACGGGCCGATCATCTGTACGTCGACCACTTCATCACTCCGTGGCGGCGTCAGCGCCGCCGCGTGGTACCGATTTCCGGCCGAGTCAATAGTCGAAAAGCTGAGCGTGGCAAAATCAAAACCTTTGCGGTGCAATAACTGGGCATATTGCTCGACAGTAAAGCAAAAGCCATCTTTCTCAGGCAGCAGATCACGCAGGAACGCTGCAAAGGGCGAAAGACCGGCACCGGCTGGTGTGACAAACGCCGCCTGTAAGGTTTGGCGAGGAATGTAACGCAACAGGTCAGGCCGGGACAAGGCCATCAGCATCAGCGTAAAGCTCAGCAACGCCCGGCTGCTCTCGATCTCGCCATCAAGAAAATGCAGGCGTGGCGTATCCCGGTAAAACCGATGCATGAACGGTGATAATGGCCAAGGCCTGTCGCGTTGGTGCGCCTCGACCTTGCGCAAAGGCTCTGCCACCAGGGTTGGAACCAGGCAGTCTTCGACCCCCAGCGCAGGCGCCCCTTCCTGCGCCCACCAGTAATACGCTTCAATAAGCCATTGTGTCCCAAAGGTTGTAAGCAATGCGCCAAAACGGTCTGGTTGGTGGGATAATTGCCACCACATGGCTCGGGTCAAACTCTGTTCTTGGCCGCCCATGGTTAGCGGTGCGTTCAGGTATGAAAGCATCTCGCCCGATAGTGGAACACGCCAACCGCTGCGTCGCATTCCATAGTCCTCAATATACCAATCAAGAAAATGCACCCGATCTTCTGCTACATGGTCGGTGTCAAAACCCTCATCTTTTCGAAGGCGGTAGCGGGTGAAATCCAGATACCCCGGCAAGGCAGAAAGGCCGCCCGTTTGACCCGTGGGTGGTGCATCCGCTTGTCCCTCACGCGCCACCGGCGCAAACAAAATCTGGTGCAACGTGTGGTCGGCTGACGGGGCTAGCGTAGCTTCATTGCTGCTTTCGAGCGCCTCTCGCAGCAGATCCAGCTCTACTAACAGCAGTGAGCGGCATTCATTCAGTAGGGCGTCCTTTAGCGGCGGGGTTTTCTCCGGCTGGCCGGGTGATAGCCCAAAGCGCGCCAATTGTTGCGCGGAGAATTTGTATTGGTCCACCAGTATCTCGGGTTGTTTGTGCATAGCTTTGACTTCAACCGTGCCACCAGACGCGGCAATCGAGCCCAATACGTCCCGGTCGAGGGTAAAGCCGAAC
>CAYSBG010000287.1:0-3444 GCA_964429125.1 uncultured Aliiroseovarius sp. | reverse complement strand
AGACCTGCCCCTGGAACCTGGAGGGCTTGTTTGGCGAGGCACCGTTTCGCTGGGCCGCAAGCCATCTGCCCGGGGCGGCCAGGCCTTTGGCAAAGCTTGATGATTGGCTGGACAAAGGCAGCATTAACCCGGTCAAAACCTGGTGGTGGGATTTGGAAATGATCGATGAGGGGCCGTATGCGCCTGCCCGCCACCCGGTTAACCGACGCGCTTTGTCCAAGGATCTGGACCTGCAGTTCAAGGACCAGACCCTGGCGGTCTATCCGGCGAACCTGGCGCCGCCGCCGTATGCCTGGCCTTTCCCGGCCGACCGGGAGGCCGGAATTGAGGCATATAAAACAATGATTTCCGCCGAGGAACACCGAAAACGGCGGGCCAGGGGCTTGCCCACAGAACATATCTATACCGCGGACCAGACCCCGGCGCCTGTGCTGTCCCTGGTTGTGTCACGCGTTGAAAAAATGACCGGTGAAGTGACTGCTTTCACCTTCAGGCGCCCCGATGGCGCCCCCCTGCCCGCTTTTACCGCGGGCGCGCATGTGGACGTGGTGATCGCACCGGAGTTTTTCCGCCAGTTTTCCCTGTGCAGCGACCCGGTCGACCAGAGCCATTATCAGATTGCGGTCAAACGCGAGGATCAGGGGCGCGGCGGCTCCAGGCTCATGCACCGGATTTTCACCGAAGGGCGCCGGGTGTTTGTCTCGCATCCCATCAACCACTTTCCGCTGGTGGAAGATGCCCCTCGCGTTTTGCTGTTTGGCGGGGGTATTGGCGTCACGCCGATGATCGCCATGGCCCACCGTCTGCATGCGTTGGGCCGAGATTTCAGCCTGCATTTTTCCGTACCCACCCGGGCACAGGCGCCATTCCTGCAAGAGCTGAGCAAGGCGCCCTGGACGGCACGGGTCGCGCTGCATATTTCCGACGAAGGCAGCCGGGCCGACCTGGGCAAGCTATTGAAATATAACGAGGGATCGCACGTTTACACCTGTGGGCCGGACAGCTATATGGACGCGGTGACACGCGCGGCAAAGGCCGGAGGATTCCCCGAAGAAGCGGTGCATCTGGAATATTTCACCCTGCCTGAAGAGCCGGAATATGAGAACCATCCTTTCACGCTGAAATTGGCGCGCAGCGGGCGGGAAGTGGCGGTCGAATCCGACCAGGCCGCGACCGAGGCGCTGTTGGCGGCCGGGGTGCATGTGGATGTGAAATGCTCTGATGGTTTGTGTGGCGTGTGCAAATGCACGGTGCTGTCGGGCGCTGTCGAGCATCGCGATTATGTGCTGTCAAAAGCCGACAAACGCACGCAAATGATCCTGTGCCGGTCGCGGGCGCAAGAGCCGGGCGCCAGCATCGAAATTGATTTGTGAGGCCCCGGCTCAGGTCCAATGCACCTCGCCGCCTCCGGGCAGATTTTGCCGCGCGCGCATGGGCGCCTCATAGGCCAGGCCGTGGTGCTGGCAAAAGTCGACCACCCAGGTATCGTTCATCATCAGAAAATCGAGTACCGAGGCCAGAAAGACCGGATCGCCCGCACCGGCGCGCATGTCCGCGCCGCCAACCCCGGTCGCACCCATGAAAACCGGCAGCAATTCGTCGTTATTCAGCAGCCAAAGCAGTGCTTTCAGGGCAACATCCTCGCCATTTTCGGCCATTTTTCGCGTATCCCTCGGTTTTTTCAGATCTGGAAAGGTTTTATTAACCTATCTGAGTCACTGATTACCAGAACAGGTAAATATTGATACATCCAAGTATGAACACAGGCAGAACCCCATGGCCGGACGCATCCTGATAGCGGACAATGTCGCCACCAATCGCATCATCCTCAAGGTGAAATTGGCGGCGTCCCACTATGATGTCATCCAGGCAAGCAGCGTCGCCGGGGTGTTGGAGGGCGCAGCCAACCAAGTGCCGGACTTGATCCTCACCGATATTGACTTGCCCGGTGGGGGAATCGCCGCGGTGTGCGCCGGGCTGCGGGCGGATCGCCAACTGGAGTCGATTCCGGTCATCGCCATCGCCCCGATCGAGGAACGCAAATTGCGGCTGGAGGGGCTTGGCGCCGGCGCCGATGAGGTGCTGAGCAAACCGCTTGACGAAATCGCCCTGCTGTCGCTGATCCGAAACCTTATCCGCAGTCGCGCGACGTATAACGACCTGCGCCATAAACAGATGATCGCCCGCGAGTTTGGCTTTGCCGAAGCGACTACCGGGTTTGAGCGCCCGCCCCGGCTGGCCCTTGTACCCGGCTCGAAAGAGGCGGGTTTTGGTTGGCGCGCCGGGCTGGTCGGTAAATTCAACGCCGAGATTTCCGTGCAAAGCCGGGCCGAGGTTCTGGACCAGATCGACGCCAATAAAGTGCCTGATGCTTTCGTCATTTCCGCCGATTTTTCCGAGCCGCGCGACGGGTTGCGGCTGATCAGCGAATTACGCTCGCGCACGGCCACCAAACATGCGCTGATCTTGCTGCATGCGCCCAGCGCAGACAATTCGGTGATGACGATGGGGCTGGATCTGGGCGCCAACGCGGTTCTGAGCGGCGCGTTTGACGCAGAGGCGGTGGCCCTGCGCCTGCGCCGGTTGGTCGCGCAAAAGCTGGAAACCGATGCCTTGCGGGCGGCGCTGGACAAACAATTGTCGATGGCAATGACCGACCCGCTGACCGGGCTGTACAACCGCCGCTATGCGCAATCCTATATCCTGGGCATGCAAAAACGCGCCCGGCAAAAGAGCCTGCCTTTCACTTTGATGTTGCTTGATCTGGATCGGTTCAAGCGGGTCAATGATCGCCATGGGCATCTGGCAGGAGACGAGGTTCTGGTCGAAGTCGCGCGCCGTTTACGGCGCAATCTTCGCGAGATTGACCTGCTGGCGCGGTTTGGCGGCGAAGAATTCCTGGTGGTTTTACCGGATACCGGCCGCGCCGATGCGGCGCGCGCCGCCGAGCGGTTGCGCCGGGTTATCGGCGAAACACCGATCCATGCAAAATCACGCAACACCGACATTGCGGTGACGTTGAGTATTGGCGTAGTGGTCAGCGATGAAAACGGCCCGATGGCGAGCCAGATTGACCAGTTGATCGATCGCGCCGATCGCGCGCTTTATGCGTCAAAATCCGAAGGCCGAAACCAGATCACCTTTGTGCGCACCGCCGCCTGAACGGCGCATTCAGGGAAGCGGTTGACCGGCGGGCTGCGTGGGGGCAGTGCGGGCGGCGGTTCTGGCTTGGGCGGCACGAATGGCGCGCTCTACCCCGTCGGCAAACTCGGCGCGCTGGCGCGGGGTCATGGTGGATATCGCCGCGACGATCACCTTGCGGCCGGCATCCGCGCGGTCGGCAAAGCGTTGTTTTTGCCCCTCCAGCACTGCGGAAAATGCGTCCCGATCAAGGGCTGGGCGCGCAGCAGCACCAGCATCTGGTTCACCTCGGCGACAAGGGCC
>CAYSBG010000286.1:0-3454 GCA_964429125.1 uncultured Aliiroseovarius sp. | reverse complement strand
AAACTAGGTACTGGGATGTCTGAAAGAAAGAACACAAAATGGGCGATTTTGAGGGACGAAACCGGACAGGCAACAAAGACGTCGATACACCGGTTCGCACGCATATAGCAGCAGTAATTCAGAGACTATTTTTCATTGTAATTCTGGCACTTGGCGCCGGTGGCATCGGGATGCCAAAAGCCGCCTATGCCCAGGCATACAGCTTTTCCTCGATCCAGATCGAGGGCCTGCAGCGTATCGAAGCGGGCACGGTTCTGGAGTATTTGGGAATCGCCAAGGGCGAAACCGTGCGGGCGGCAGCCCTGAATGACGGCTATCAACGTCTGGTTGGCAGCGGATTGTTCAAAAATGTCGAAATTTTGCCACGCGGGCGCACCCTGCTGGTGCGGGTGGTCGAGCAACCGACCATCAACCGCATCGCCATCGAGGGCAACCGACGGATTCGCGACAAGAACCTGATGCCGCTTTTGCAAAGCGCGCCACGCCGGGTGTTCAGCCCGAGCGTTGCCGAGCAGGACGTGGCCACGTTGTTGGGCGCCTATCAGGCCCAGGGACGGCTGCAGGTCTCGATCGAGCCACGGGTTATCCCGCGCTCCAACAACCGGGTCGATCTGGTTTTTGAAGTGACCGAGAGCAAAAATACCGAAATCGAGCGTCTGTCCTTTGTTGGCAACCGGGCCTTCAGCGATACGCGGCTGCGCCGGGTGGTCGAGACCAAGCAGGCCGGTCTGTTGCGCGCCATCGTCAAGGCCGACACCTATACCCCGGACCGGATCGAGTTTGACAAGCAGGTATTGCGCGATTTCTACAATTCCCGCGGGTATGTCGATTTCCAGGTGCTGAGTGTTGCCTCTGACCTGTCGCGCGAACGCGATGCGTTCTTTGTGACCTTCACCGTGCGCGAGGGGCAAAGCTTCAAGATTGGCGAGGTCACGACGACCACTTCGGTAGAAGGCGTCGATGTGGCGGAGTTTGCCAAAGCCGGGCGCCTGCGCTCGGGCGGGACATATAATCCCAGCACTGTTGAAGACGCCATTGCCCGGATGGAACGCCTGGCAACGCAAAAGGGGATGAACTTCATCCGCGTTGTGCCGCGCATCAGCCGCAACGACCGGGACCAGACCCTGGATATCGAGCTGGTGATCGAGCGGGGCAATCGGGTGATAGTCGAACGCATCGACATCGAAGGCAATGCAACGACGCTTGACCGGGTGATCCGCAGCCAGTTCCGCACCGCTGAGGGCGACCCGTTCAATCCGCGTGAAATTCGCGCCGCGGCCGAGCGCATTCGGGCCCTGGGCTTTTTTGCCGACGTGCAGGTGCAGGCCCAGCCGGGTTCTGACCCCAGCAATGTCGTGGTAGATGTGAATGTCGAAGAAAAGCCCACCGGCAGCCTGTCCTTTGGCGGTGCCTATTCCACGACTGCGGGCCTGGGGCTGAATATCGCCTTCAGCGAGACCAACTTTTTGGGGCGTGGCCAGTATCTGAGCCTGAACCTGCAGACCGGTAAAGACACCGGCACGTTCAGCTTCTCGTTTGCCGAGCCGCACCTGCTGGGCCGGGATCTGCGCATCGGCGTGGATGCTTTCCTGAGTCGGACCAAGGCCACGGCCACCGCCCCCTATGACACGCAAACGGCGCAGATAGCGCCGTCACTGGAGTTTCCCGTAAGCGCGGGCGGGCGCCTGCGGGTCAAGGGCTTTATCGCCGGGGCTAACATCAACAACGTCCAGGTCGGGGCGACACCGTTGTTCACCACCGAGGCGGCGCGTGGCCTGCAGATTGGCGCCGGTGTTGGTTTCCTCTATACCTTTGACAATCGTCGGGCGGATCTGCCGCCGGATGTGGTGTTCCGTTTGTCGTTTGGTACCGATTTCGGCGGCTTTGGCTCGGATTACACCTACGCCAAGACCACCGCACTTGCAGCCGCGCAGACGATGATTTTCAACGATCAGGTCACCCTGCGGGCAACCGTCGAAGGTGGGGCGCTGATCTCGACCAATGGCGGCAATAGCCGGGTAACCGACCGTTTCAGACTGGGGTCAAACCTGTTGCGCGGTTTCCAGCCGAACGGCGTGGGTCCGCGTGACCTGCTCACCGGCGATGCGGTTGGCGGCAATATGTACGCGGTCGCCCGGCTGGAGGCTGAATTCCCGCTGGGTCTGCCCGAGGAATACGGGATCAAAGGCGGGCTATTCTTTGATGCGGGCACCCTTTGGGGGCTGGATGACACGCTGGGCGGAACCATTGATGACGCGGCGTATCTGCGCTCGGTTGTCGGTGCGTCGATCTTCTGGAAGACACCAATCGGCCCGTTGCGGTTCAACTTCACCCACGCGCTGGCCAAACAGGTCTATGACGTCGAAAACACCTTCGAGTTCACAATTTCCACCCAGTTCTAGGGAGGGGATGCCTTGACCAGGCGCATGCGTATCCTGACGGCGGCCAGCCACAGACCTGGGCCGCGCCGGATGGGGAGCCGCCTGTTCAGCGTGGGGGTTATGGTCGCCAGCCTGGCTTTGCCATTCGCCCTGGTACCCGGCCCGCTGACCGGACAGGATTTCAGCCGCGACATGGGGCAGGTTTTTGCGCCGATCCTGCTGATCGACCGCGAGAGGCTGTTTGCCGAAAGCGCGTATGGCATGCGTGTTTCCGCAGAGCTGGAGGGCGAACGCCAACGCCAGGAGGCCCGCACCCGCGCTATCGAAGACGCGTTGAAGGCCGAAGAGTTGCGCCTGACCCAGGAGCGGGCCAGCCTGACCCCCGAAGAATTTCGCGCCCGTGCCGATGCGTTTGATGCCAAGGTCGAAGCGCTGCGCCGCGAACGCGATCAGGCCGAGAACGCTTTAGTGGCCCAGATCGAACAGGCACAGGCCGAGTTCCTGCAACAGATTTCGCCGGTTCTGGCTGGAATCATGGAGCAATACGGGGCGGTGATCTTGTTGGAAAAACGCCTGACCTTGCTGGCCGCGCGCCAGGTCGACATCACCGACGAAGCGATTGCCAGAATTGACGCTGCTTTTCGCGAGACCGAAACACCGGTGTCGCCGGAGCCGCCGGGGGAATTGCCGGACGTCCCTGCCGGGGACCTGCCGGAAAATACGCCCGGCACGGCCCCGCAAACCGCCGCGCCGCCGCCATCGCCCGGCGATGGCGGTTGATGCGGCACAGGGCTCTTGCCTGTTTTGCCGGTTTCAGGCAAATCTGCAATTCGGCACTCGCGCGTGGCGCGCAGCAGCCACCATCATGTGAAGGATGACCAAGATGACCGACGTGCCCCAGCAGGCTGACATTGCGCTGATCCAGCGGTGCATTCCCCACCGCTACCCGTTTCTGTTGATCGACCGGGTCGAGGATATTGTTGCCGATACCGCTGCGCGCGGCATCAAGATGGTAACATTTAACGAGCCGCAGTTTCAGGGCCATTTCCCGGACACGCCGATTTTTCCCGGGG
>CAYSBG010000285.1:0-3467 GCA_964429125.1 uncultured Aliiroseovarius sp. | reverse complement strand
ACAAGGTTCGCACTACAGGCAAATCCCGGATGATGTTTGGCGCAATCAAACGCGCCGATGACGACGCTATAGCGGCAATGGCCACCTGGCTTTCGCAGATTGACCGCTCCGAAGACTGAATACAAAGCGAAAGGAAACGCGCTATGAAACTGAAACTGACGACACTTCTGATGGCCTCGGTAATGGCTCTGACGGCCCCTGCTTTTGCCCAGGATACAACAGACGCCGCCGCAGGCTGGAACAATGCCGGGGGCGAGCAGGACGAAGCCCTGGGCCTGACCCCGGACCACGAAAACGGCATCTACACGTTCGAGGTTTGCTCGGCCTGTCACCAGCTTAACGGCTGGGGTCTGGACGATGGTACCTTCCCGCAATTGGCCGGGCAGCATGTCAACGTGATCATCAAGCAGCTTGCCGATATTCGCGCCCAGAACCGCGATAACCCGACCATGTATCCGTTTGCCCTGCCGCAGGAAATCGGCGGCGCGCAGTCGATCATGGACGTGGCCACCTATATTTCGCAACTGCCGATGAACCCGGAAAACGGTGTTGGGCCGGGCACCGACCTTGCCCGCGGCGAAGCGCTATACAAGGATAATTGCGTGCGCTGTCATGGTGAAAACGGTGAGGGTAGCAACGAGAAATTCTACCCGCGCATCCACGGGCAGCACTATAATTACCTGGTGCGACAGTTCCAGTGGATCCGCGATGGCAAGCGGCGCAATGCCAACCCCGACATGGTCAAACAGATCGCCGGGTTTAGCGATGCGGACATGGACGCAGTGCTGGATTATGTCAGCCGCCTAAGCCCGCCCGCCGAAATGGTGGCGGATGATCCCGACTGGTCCAACCCGGATTTCGACTGGTAAAACTCATCCCTCAGGAAACATTCCGGGCGGGATATTCCGCCCGGATCAAGCGAACAGAAACAAACAGGTAAACCATGGAACAGGCGTCCTTTTCTCGGCGCGGTATTGTGTACCGTGTGCTCGTCCTTATCGCCGTTGCCCTGATGGGGGCGGCCTTCTTCCAGCCGGGCTGGTGGGTGTCGCTGACCGCGCCCAACTATCCCGAAGCCACGTTTCCCCAGGGCATCCGCATCCTGTTCCATATGGACAGCGTGCAGAACGGCTGTACCATCCGCGCAAGCGAAGAGGTGGTGGAAACCGAAGCGTTGAATTGTGTGCATGAGATGGACACGATCAACCACTATGTCGGGATGTATCCGATCGCATCCGGCGGGCCAGTCGAAAAAGCCTTCTCACCGTTCCTGTTCGCCCTGCTTGGGGTGATGGCGTTGGCATTTGCGGCGCCGGGCAAGAAGGCGCGGATTGGCATTTCGGTGCTGGGATACGGGGGGATTGCCGTATGGATGTTCATGGCCATGTATGGCGAGGACGGCGCGCGCCTGCACACATCAAGCTACTTGAATGGCATGGTTGTGTCGCTGGGCCTGGATGTGGGGGACGCGTCGAGCGGTCAGAACCTGGCGCCAATCGTGCAGATGTTGCAGAAATCGCTGGCCGAAAGCGATAGCGGCGCCGCCGCACAGGCGCTGGCCTCGGGCGACAAGACCGCGTTGATGGAAATCCTGCGGCGCAATTATAACATCGACAACATCAAACGCCCGGCGGATCAGCAAGAAGAATGGAATGGCTCGCTGATGCAGGTGTTCAAATGGCATTATGCCAAGAGCCTTGCGCGGTGGTTCAACGAACCGGCCCGCAACGATCCGCTGGTCAGAACAATGGACGGCGTGGCGCAAGTTCTGTTTGCGGTGATCCTTGGCTTCATGGTGCTGATGACTTTTGCCGCGTTCTCGGTCAAATCGCCGTTTTACTGGATCCTCGGCTTGGCGCCAATGATCCTGCCGGTTGGCTTTCTGGCCGAATATGCCGGCTGGTTGTGGTGGTATGGGCACAGCCTGAATGAAATGGGGGCGTTTACGCTCAAGCCGTTCATGCCGACGGTATTTGGCGACGGCAAGGTGGCACAGTTCACCACACATTCCTATCCGGCAACCGGGTTTTTCATGATGCTGGGCGTTGGCGCGCTGATGCTGCTGGCCTTGCTGATCCGCATCAAACAGGTGCGCCTGGCCGGCGACGCGGCGGCGAGGATGTAATCATGGCCCTGGTCCGGTTTCTGATCAGCACAGGCTTTGCCCTGCTGCTTGCCGGGCCGCTTTGGGCCGGTGTGTTGCAGGACATGATCGACGCCGCCCCGGATGGCGCCGAGATCATCCCGCCCGCCGGGGTCTATGTCGAGCGCCTGGTGATTGATCATCCGGTGGTGCTGGACGGGCGCCTTGGGGTGATCATCGACGGCGGCGGCGAGGGCACGGTGGTGACCCTGACCGCTTCGGGGGCGACCTTGAAAAACCTGGTGATCCGCAATTCCGGCAACTTGTTCAACAAGACCGACGCCGGGCTGCGGGTCAAGGGCGACCACAACGTCCTGCGCGATCTGGTGATCGAGGAAAACCTGTTTGGCGTTGACGTGGTGCAGGCCAATGGCAACATCTTTCGCCGCCTGCACATCGCCTCGCGCGAGATTGGTTTGCAATTGCGCGGCGACAGCCTGCGGGTCTGGTATTCCAATGACAATGTGTTTGAGGATAACACGCTGCGCGACGCGCGCGATTTCGTCATCTGGTACTCGACCGGCAACATGATCCGGGGCAATAGGATTTCCAACAGCCGCTACGGGATTCACTTCATGTACGCCCATTCCAATATTGTCGAGGAAAACGAAATTGCCGATTGTATCGTTGGTATTTTCATGATGTACGCTAACGATATCCTATTGAAAAATAACCGGGTTTTGCGCTCCTGGGGGGCGTCTGGCATTGGTGTGGGTTTCAAGGAAAGCTCGGGCGCGCGGGTGATTGGCAACGACTTGATCGGCAATGCGATGGGCATTTACCTGGACCCCTCACCGTGGGATCCGGACCATCCGAACGAGTTTCGCGACAACGTGATTGCCTACAACGGCATCGGCGTCAGATTCCTTAACGACTGGACCGGAAATATCTTCACCGGCAACGGGTTTCTGTCGAATTTCACCCAGGTATCGGTGTCCGGACGTGGCACGGCGATGCGTGAGGGGTGGAACGGAAATTACTGGGACGATTATGCCGGTTTTGACAAAGACGGCGATGGCATCGGCGACGTGCCATACGAGATTTACAACTATGCCGACCAGGTGTGGATGGAGCGCCCCTATGCGTCGTTCTTTCGCGGTGGGCTGGCGCTGGCGGCGCTGGATTTTGTCGAGCGCCTGGCGCCGTTCTCGGAGCCGGTTTTGCTGATGCGCGAGGTGGCACCGATGATGAGTTTGCCAGAACGAGGACAGGAACAAGAACAGGAACGCGCCGCGCCAGAATCGGACCTGGAGATGCTGCAATGAGTGAGAACAAAACCCCGGGCAAACCGCCGGTCAAGAAAAAGCGCATGACACGGCTACAG
>CAYSBG010000284.1:0-3479 GCA_964429125.1 uncultured Aliiroseovarius sp. | reverse complement strand
TGGCGGAAAATGACTGAAACCGGGGGCGCAAGGTAAATGAGGACAGGCCCTAGGGGATTGGCCGGGCGGCAGGGTCGTTCAGGCTGGAAAATCTGCGGCCTTTGATCGCCCAGGAGACACCAAAAGCGCACATGCCAATGCTTTCGGCAATCAGGGTCAGGCGATAGCCGTTCCAGACTTCCAGAAATGCCTGCGCCTCGGGGGCGCAATCGCCGCCTTTTAACCGACTGATGGTGAATTTAGCCACCAGCCCCAAAATGGCGGCAAGAATCAAGAGGCCAAGCACACGGTACCAGCGATTGCGTTTCCTTTTCTGCGCGGTCAGTTCCCCCGGGCGCTTGCCATTTTGCACCAGCGACCTGTTGGAATGCACCAGCGTGAAAACACAGGCCGAATAATAAGAAAGGATAAGAAACATTACCAATGCACTGACCGCGTGCAGATCAATGCCACGGTTTTCCGCTGCTTGGCAAATTTGACCCGCAGGCGCGGAAAACCCATTGTGGATAATGCCAGACAGCAAGGTTTCGGGCACCTGTACCGAGCCGTTGGCCACCACATTTGCCAAAAACACCCTAAGCGCCATCGTGCTGTTTTCGCCGACCGCTGGCGGCTGCACGCCCCAGCCGGTGGTCGGAATATATGCGACGCCCATCGCCGCCAAGCCGGCGATTATCGCCAAAATGGCGTTGATGCGGGCGCGGGTCGGATGTTGCTTGATGGCGCTGCTTTCATAGGTGAAAAAGAACACCAGGATGACACCGATGATGCTAAGCCCGCCGACCAGCACATCGCCCCCGAGCCGGGTGTAATAATAGTGGCTGATGGAATACATCACCGGCCCGCCGGTCAGCGCAGAAGAAAGCAAAAGCGCAAATGGCAGGCAAAAGGCTATATAGCCAACGGTGCGCACGACCCGATTGCCGTCCACGGTGAACATCCCACCCTCTGTCGGCTCTTTGGCGAGGTTTCGGACTGCTTTTACAAATGCATGCACGACTTTCATCAGCGACCCCCGGAAATATGGCGAAAAATATCGGCCAGATTAGCATGATCCACGCCCCTTGTCCAAATCCGGTTTCCGGTCCATGATTGGCGCAGGAGGCGCGGATGGCGCAGATTGGACATAACAAGGGCCCGACGATGGAGGGCGGTGCCGGGTGGCGGCGCTATGCCTGGGGGCGGGCGCGCCGTGAACTGCTGCCGCGTTTGCCGATCGAGGTGGTGCGCCTGCGGATCCGCCGGGCGCGGGAACTGGGCATCGACTACAAATCCTACGCTTCGATCCGTGCTGGCACCGGGCGCGATATCGTGGCGCTATTGTTTTCCGCAAACGCGCTGTCGATCGGGCCGCGCCGTGTCACCATTCCGGCCGCGAAGGCGGGCAAACTGACGCTGATCAACCGTTGTGACCAGTTGGCCATGTTGTATGCTCCGGCGTCCATACAGGAATTCATGACGGAAAATCAGTGGTTTACCGATGCAGCCCAGGCCCCTGACCTGCGTAATTCCTGGCGGGATGTCGGCCGGATGGTGACGGATTTGCCCACCCGCCACAACCTGCCCGGACCGGGGGTGGTGGTGGTTGGCGACACTGCCCTGGAGCGGGAATGGGCCGATGCCGGTCGCCTGGGCGGGTTTCTGCCCCCGCAAGCGCTGTTTGCCAGCCCTTGAAACGCATTATTGCCGGGTTTGCGCGGGGGGCATGACGCCGGCCAAAACAAACCGGACCAGCGCCGCCCTGCTGGCCGCCCTGTGGTCCGGCGACAGGATCGCGCGCAGCCCGTGGCCTTCCACGGCATCCAAAATGATCTGGGCGCCACAGGTTTCGCTTAAGTCCGGGCTGAAAGCCCCATCGCGTTTTCCCGCCGTAAGGCATGACGCCAAGGCGGCCAGCAACGCTTGCCTGTTGTCTTCGAACACCCTGGAAATCTTGGGGTTCCGCAGGGCCTCGGCCAGGATTTCGATACCCAACAGGGCATTTTCAGGGCGCTCACAATAGCGGGCGAAATCGGTGACAAACAGGGTCAGGCGGGCGTGGGGGGGGGCGGCGCTGGTCAGGTCGGAAATAAAGTCCTGCAATTCAGCCGCTTCCAGGTCGGCAATGAATGCCAGCAAAGAGTCCTTTCCTTTGAAATGGTTATACAGGTTCCCAAGGCTGATACCGGCGCGTTTGGCAATGTCGCGCACCCCGGTCTGATGGTATCCCTGTTCCAGAAAACAGCTGATCGCGGCCTCGACGATTTCAAGCTTGCGAGGATGAATCGGAGGGGCATTTTCCGGCATGTCTTGACTTTCTCTGATTTGCGCTCATATTATGAACGAACGTTCGTTCATAATATGTCTCTTTTAGAATCGAAAGGTCTCCTGATGCAAATGCAAAAACATTGGTATCTTGGTTTTCTGAGCCTGATTGGCCTGTACGAGCTTCCCAAACTCCTGGGCTTTTTTCAAGGCACGGGGGCGTGGAGTGATCTGACAGCCGCCTTTTGGGTTCTATGGGGGCTGTATTTCCTCCCCGAGAACGGCGGGAAGGAGGATCTGTGATGAGCCTGGAAACCCTGGTGGTTTTATTCGACCGTCACCCGCTGATGGCGGTGATTGCGATCCTGTTCCTGTTCAACCTTGCCATCACCGGGATTGAGGTCGCCCTCGACCTGCTGACCCGAAAATCACGGCGCTGGGGGGATAGCGGGGCCAATCTCAGCCTGTTTGTCGCCAATCAGGTGCTGGAAAACACGGCCCTTGGGGCGCTTGGTTTTGTCGCTTTGCTACCGTTTTACGCAATGACCCCGCTGAGCATTCCGATGACGGGCTGGACTTGGGCGCTGGCTCTTTTGGCGGCGGATTTCACTTATTACTGGATGCATAGGGCGGAACATATGTCGCGTCTTCTCTGGGCCAGCCATAGTGTGCATCATTCTTCGCAGGATTATAATCTGACGGTCGGCATGCGCCTGAGTGTGGTCGAAATCCTGTTCGAGTGGGCGTTTCTGATCCCGATGATCCTGATCGGCTTCAACCCCTTTCAGGCGATTGTCGCCCTGATACTGGTGGCGCAATACCAGCATTGGATCCATACCGAGTGGATAGGCCGGCTGGGCTGGCTCGATAAAGTGTTCAACACGCCATCGGTTCACCGGGTTCATCACGGCTCGAACCCGCAATATCTGGACAAGAATTTTGGCGGCATCCTGATGCTTTGGGATCGATTGTTTGGCACTTTCGAACCCGAGGACGAACGCGTGGTCTATGGGCTGACCCGCAACATCCACTCAAACAATCCGCTGGTGATCCTGTTTCGCGAATTCGCCAATATCTGGCGGGATGCGCGGCGCAAAACGGGTCTGGTCGCCCGCCTGAAAGTGGTGTTTGGCGGCTTGGGTCAAGGCGGAAAGCTGCCCTGAGGGCGCGCCTGTTGTTTTAAAGCGTTTCGAGTTTATGTTGAGGCGCAACATGAACTGGACCCGCCCGCGCCA
>CAYSBG010000283.1:0-3486 GCA_964429125.1 uncultured Aliiroseovarius sp. | reverse complement strand
TCGACGATGACGACAATATAGGGTAAGGTTTCCGGCTGAAACTCTTCGGTCTCAAAAAGTGGCTCGCCGGTGTTGTCGTCAAATCCGGTCTGCACCGTGCGACTGAACATCTCGCCTTTTGACAGGGTTTCGCGCACCTTGCCGTTGTAACCCTCGATGTTTCGCACACCCATTTTGGACATCTTGCGATAACGGTCTTCCATCTCGCCGACCACCCATTTGAGCGCCACCACAGCCTTTTTCGGATCGGTAACAACTGGCGAAAGCAGGTGCGGGATGCCGTCATAAACCGATAGTTCCAGCATTTTGGGATCAATCATGATCAGCCGGCATTCCTCGGGTGTAAGCCGGTAAAGCAGCGACAGGATCATTGTATTAATGGCCACCGACTTTCCCGATCCGGTGGTTCCGGCTATTAACAGGTGAGGCATTTTGGCAAGGTTTGCGACAATCGGGTCGCCGCCAATATCTTTGCCCAAAGCTAACGGTAGACGCAAATTCTGGTCTTCAAAATCACGCGTTGACAGAATTTCACGCAGGACTACCATTTCACGATTATCGTTTGGTAGCTCAATACCAATGACGCTGCGCCCTGGCACGGTGGAAACACGTGCGGAAAGGGCGGACATGGAGCGGGCAATGTCATCGGCAAGGCCAATGACCCGGCTGGCCTTGAGGCCTGGAGCAGGCTCAAGCTCGTACATGGTGACGACCGGGCCGGGTCGTACACTGACGATTTCCCCCTTTACTCCGTAATCATCCAAGACCGTTTCCAGCATCCGTGCATTCTCTTCCAGCGCTTCATCGGACAAGTGATGCCGCTCGATATCCTTTGGGCTGGTCAAAAGCGCCAAAGGAGGAAGTTCATATTCGTATGCCGCGTCCTCAAACTGCAAGGTGGGCTGGGCTTCGGCCTTGGCGCGAGCAGACGGTTGCGGCGCCTTGCGGGGCGGATGTTTCACAACGTTGCGGGCTTCGGGAACGGGGATCTTTGGCGCAACTGGTTCAACAGAGGCGCCTTCGGGTTCGGAAATGCGCATGTGCTCTTGGGCGATCGGGTTGGCGAGCAATTCAGCGTCTTCCAGCATTGGAGCGGTTACCTGAGGGCTGGTATCCAGGACCATCGGTTGCGGTCCACGCGCCTTTCGCATCGGCGGTTCGGTTTTTGGAAGGACCGCAGCCTGGCGCACACGGTTCTTGAGCGCGAGCGAAATCTTGGCCCTGATACGGTCTTCGCCGGTAAGGTGATCGGGGATTTCCTCCATGTATTCTTCGGGTGCAAGCAATTCCGGTTCTGGAAGGGCGCCCGGCTGGATCGTGGGTTTGCGCAGGCCCGGCATCCGGGAAAACAGCCCGCCCTTGGGTGCCTGGGTGGTTTCTTCGACCAGCTGGTCGGGCAAGGGATCAGCGCGTAGAACCCGTGCGGTGTTTAAGGGGGGTGGTGCAGCAAATTCAGCCTGGGCTTCTGGCATCGTTTCGCCTTCTTCAAAAACCTGGCGTTCGGCGCGCCGTGACTGCAGATCGCGGGCGCCTTTCGCTGCGCCAATAGCGCCGACGGCTGCGCCTTTGGCCGCATAGGCCGCGCCAATCGCAGCCTTCCGGGCCCCACGCCCGGTCAGGTTAGCCACGAGCGCATAGACCATAACTACGCCAACCAGTAAAAATCGGCCTATGCGCTTTAACTCGGCCAGGGTGAAACCCAAGGCAAAAAGACCAACCGCAATCGTTGCCAATCCGGTTAACAAAGACAACATTTTCAGGGAAAAAATGGTTGAAAAGGGCAACAGGCCCAGCACGGCGCCCGATACGGTATCGCCAAACAACCCGCCCATGCCAAAGGAATGCGTCCAGCTAGTCGCAGGAATCAGGGTTGATGTATAGACTGCGGCAATGGCGATAGCGATCGGCACAAAAACAATACGTGACAGAACCCGTTCAGCGCCCTTGTGGCGAACAAAGCGAATGCCCCAGCCAAAGAACGCAATAGCAAATCCCCACGAAGCCAAGCCAACGATCACCATCAACGGAGAAGCAATCGCCGCGCCGATGCGGCCAAGTGTATTCTGGACTTCTCCATCCGTGGCGGCGAGCCATCCGGGATCTTCGGGCGAATAGGACCCGACCAGCATTGCTGCCAGAACACCCAACACCAGAAGGACCAGCCCAATCATCTCGCGCCCGCGACGCTCAATCATCACTTGGGTATCTGCCGCAAAGATCGGGTCTCGCCCGCGTGCCTGATATGCCATGCTTTACCTCGTTCTCACTTGTAGAGACAGTCGCGGAGCTGACTTAGCCCGTGCTGCAATTCTTTTTTTGGGGCGACCATTGCCACCCGGATGTATTTCTTGCCCGGATTCGCCCCGTCGACATCGCGTGACAAGTAGGCGCCGGGCAGCACCCGGACACCGGTTTCTCGCCAGAGCTTCACTGCAGCCGCTTCGCCGTCTTTGACAGGAAGCCACAAAAAAAACCCGGCTTCGGGGCTTTGATAGCCATCAATCCCGTTCAGAATTTTGTCGGCCAATGCATATTTTTCCCGATACAGCCCGCGGTTTTCGACCACATGCGTGTCATCGGCCCAAACCTTGGCGGCGACCGCCTGCAAAGGCCCGGGAAGTGGCGCACCGGAGAAAGCACGTAAATGCTTGAGCCGCTCAATGCTTTCCGGCCCACCGGCAACAAAGCCAGAGCGCAGCCCGGCAAGGTTGGAGCGTTTGGAAAGTGAATGGAACGCCAGCACCCGTTCCGGGTCGGCGCCGCCTTCCTTGGCCACTTCCAATGCGCCAGGCGGTGGCGTTTCCCGGTAGATCTCGGCGTAGCATTCATCTGCAAAAATGCGAAAATCATGCTTTTCGGCCAGTGCGATAAGGCTCGCCCAATAGTCCCGTCCGGCGACGGCGCCCTGCGGGTTTGACGGTGAACAGATATAGGCGATCTCTACCCGGTTCAGGATGTCGGGTCCAAGAGCTGCGTAATCCGGCAAAAACCCGGTTTCGGTTGTCGCAGGCACAAATATGGGTTCGGCACCTACCGCAAGTGCGGCGGCGGCATAGACCTGATAAAACGGGTTTGGCATTAGCACGACGGGCTGTGCATCATGCGCGGTTCGCTCAGGGCACAGCGCAATACAGGCGTTGAACAGCCCTTCACGGGTGCCGTTCAATGCCATCAATTGCCGCTCCGGATCCAACGTGACGCCATAGCGACGATGCATGTATCCAGCGGCTGCCTCCAACAGTTCGGGAGTACCATAATTCGCAGGATAAGGGCGAAATCCACCAAGGTTGTCGGCTATAACGTCGCCAATCCACTCAGGTGGGCTATGTTTTGGCTCGCCAATCGACATATGCAATACTTCTCCACCCGGCTGGTGCCGGTCGAGCAATCTCCGCAACCGCGGAAAAGCATATTCTGGTAGCGCGGAAAACCGCTCAGGGTTACGCATGGTTTGCCAAATCTGCCTCAGGATCAGGGGTCATTGCG
>CAYSBG010000282.1:0-3495 GCA_964429125.1 uncultured Aliiroseovarius sp. | reverse complement strand
CCTGCGCGCCGGTCTGGCGCACCGCCTCCAGCACCTTGTCAATCACGATATAGGATTGGTTGGCCGGGGGTGGGCCAATATGCACGGCCTCGTCGGCCATCTTCACATGCAGCGCCTCGCGGTCGGCATCCGAATAGATTGCCACCGTCTTGATGCCCATCTTGCGGGCCGACTTGATCACCCGGCAGGCGATTTCGCCCCTGTTGGCTATCAGGATCTTTTCAAACATTCTCGTGTCCCTTTTGGTAAGGCAGGCATGACAAAGCCCCCGGTGCCGCTTGGCGCCGGTGGCTGATGTTCTTCAGGTATTGTTGGGGTGGCTTAGTTGCAGACGGTGACGTTAACGTCGTCACACAACGCCCCGGCCGCAGCACCAATGACCGCGCCGGTAAGGATGTTTCCCCGGGTGACACCGGCAATAAGTGCGCCGCCCGCCGCCCCGGCGCCCGCACGCTCAAGGTCGGAATATTGCGAACACCCCGCAAGGGTTCCGGCGACAAGCATCGTTGCAAGTGCTGCTTTGATCTGCATTTTTCTCTGCCTCGTTGTTTTTTATCTATTGCAACCAAGCATAGAGCCGCGACCCCAGAAACAAAGGGAAAAATTTCACGGAATTGCACTTTTGCAACTTTCTGCCAAAAGAGACAGTTTTTCGCTTCTGTGGAAAAAGGGCCCGGTATGGTCCATGACGGGCCACACCGGGCAGAAGGGGAAGGGTATCGGTTTTGACTAACCCCGGCGAACGACCGGGATAAAGCCGCTGCCATGACGCTACTCATGCCCGAGGTTGGGACCTGAGGAAAGGTGGCTGCTGCCCTTGGAGAAATTTGGGCCGGAAATCGCCGGAAATGAGGGGCGTTAAGCAAGATCACGCCGATCTCCCCTCGCCAAACACCTCGGGAAACGCCGCGCGCGCGCGGGCCACGTCTATGCGCAACAGCGCCGCATAGCTCTCTGGGTCAAACGGGTCTTCGGCCGCAACCACCTCGCGGCCAAACAGCCAGGAAAGCCGCCCGGCATCCAGGTTGCCCCGCTCAAAGGGGGCATCGCCAAACTGCTCCCACAACGCCCGCATGAAACCCGCATCCGCACGCCGATCGGCGGGGCGACGATCCGCGTGCCGTTCACGCGAAATCAAGCGGGTTACGCCCTTTTTGTTGCCACGCCTGATGGTAAACTGGAAATCTGTGCCCGGAAGCCGGCCCGGAAAGCCGCGATGTTTCAGCATTGCGCGCCCTCCACATCAGGAAACGCGCCGGGTGCCGGAGCGACGCGCCTTGCCCGCCGCTCCGCGCATGTTTCAGCCGTATTTGCCAGTAAAGACCGGCTCGACCGTGACCGCGGGGGCCGGGTCGACATAGATGACCTCTTCCTGCTTGGCACAGGCCGAGAGGGCCGTACCGGCAGCCACGAGGACAACCACGAGTTTGAAGGATTTCGACATTGCTGCCTCCTGTCCGATAATCGGGTTCTCAGGGCGCAACACAGCGCACCTTCCTGCCCGAAGGGGGTAAACCCGCCACAATTGACGGTGTCCCTCAGAATAGGGCGAAATGTGGCGAAAAGGTGACGTGGCGACTGCGGCCCCGGAGTTTGTGACGCGAAAGACTCACTGTTTTTTCGCCTCGCCGCACTAACCACAACATATAGTGGAGCCTTCATAATCCCCCCCAATCGCATTTGCCGTTTTCGGCCCGGAAAACTTCAAAAAACTGGGTTGCCTGTGGCGCGGCCTCGCCAAAGGCAACCGGCCGGTCCGCCATGCTGATGGTGATGCTCGCCGGGAATTCGCCCTGCCGGGTCAAAATCGGCAGGACAAAGTGTTGGCACAAAAACAACATGTCCTGCGCCGCCTGCGCCGACGTCACGCGCCCCCCTTCGCGGGAAATTGCCGGGGCAAGAAAGCGGAAATGCACGCTTTCCTCCACATAGGTCATGCCCCCCGGATCGGTTTGCCTGCCGGGCGCCACGCGTTCGACAAAGGTCACTCGCTGGCCTGAAGGCACCTGGGGCACCGCGTCGCCAACCTGCGCCAAAGCCGCAGCCCCCAGGGCGCATGCGGCCAGAAAAGTACCAACGGAGCGCGCATGTCTTTTCATGCCCCGACCTCTGGCAAACGCCTCCCGCAAGCCGGGGGACAGGGGGGCATTTTCGGCACAGGCCGCGCGGGGATGGTGTCAGCCATGTTCATAGCGGAATGTTGTCGTGTTTCTTCCACGGGTTTTTCAGGCTCTTGCCGCGCAGAGAGGCGAAAGCCCGGCACACCCGTTTGCGGGTCGATTGCGGCATGATCACATCATCAATAAAGCCCTTCTCGGCGGCAACAAACGGGTTGGCGAATCGCTTTTCGTAATCCACCGTGCGCGCGGCAATTTTATCGGCGTCGCCCAGCTCGCTGCGATAGAGGATTTCGGTTGCCCCCTTGGCGCCCATCACCGCGATTTCCGCGCTGGGCCAGGCATAGTTGAAATCACCGCGCAGATGTTTCGACGCCATCACGTCATAGGCCCCGCCATAGGCCTTGCGGGTGATTACCGTGACCTTGGGTACCGTCGCCTCGCCATAAGCAAACAACAGCTTGGCCCCGTGCTTGATCACCCCGCCATATTCCTGGGCAGTGCCGGGCAAGAACCCGGGCACGTCAACCAGCGTCAGGATCGGAATTTCAAAGGCATCGCAAAATCGCACGAAGCGTGCCGCCTTGCGCGAGCTGTCGATATCCAGACACCCGGCAAGCACCATCGGTTGATTGGCCACGACCCCGACACTGCGCCCTTCCAGGCGGATAAATCCGGTCAGGATATTCTTGGCAAACTCGGCCTGAATTTCAAAAAAATCCCCCTCATCGGCCAGCTTCACGATCAGCTCTTTCATGTCGTAAGGCGTATTGGCATTGGCCGGGACCAGCGTATCAAGACTGCTTTCCAGCCGCCCGGGATCATCAAAAAACGGACGCACCGGCGCGCCGGATTTGTTGTTCAGCGGCAGGAAGTCGACCATCCGGCGCACCTCGGCCAGGGTCTCCACGTCGTTCTCGAAAGCGCCATCCGCGACCGAAGACTTCTTGGTATGCGTGCCCGCCCCACCCAGCTCTTCGGCGGTGACCACCTCGTTGGTCACGGTTTTCACCACGTCCGGGCCGGTGACAAACATGTAAGAGCTGTCTTTGACCATGAAGATGAAATCCGTCATCGCCGGGCTGTAAACCGCCCCCCCCGCACAGGGGCCCATGATCACGCTGATCTGCGGCACCACGCCCGAGGCCATGATGTTGCGCTGGAACACTTCCGCATAGCCCGCAAGGCTGGCAACACCTTCCTGAATCCGCGCCCCGCCACTGTCATTGATGCCAATGACCGGCGCGCCATTCTGCATCGCCATATCCATGATCTTGCAGATTTTCTGCGCGTGGGTCTCGCTAAGGCTGCCGCCAAACACGGTGAAATCCTGGCTGAACACATAGACCATGCGCCCGTTGATCGTGCCCCAGCCGGT
>CAYSBG010000281.1:0-3541 GCA_964429125.1 uncultured Aliiroseovarius sp. | reverse complement strand
CCTCGTGATAGGCGCGGTAGCGGTCCTTGGGCATGCCGTCTTCGGGATAGGCGGGTTCGTGACTGGTGGTCATGATCCGGTTTTTCAGCTTCAGGTGCTTCAATCGGTAGGGCTGCAACAAGGGGTCGGTCGACATGGCGAATTCCTTTACTCAGACACGCTAGTACCAGGCATCAGGCACCGCAGCTTTCTTGCTGGCCACATACGCCTTCAGCGCCTCATCCACACCACTATCCAACACCGGGGCCTGATAGTCGGCAAGCAGTTTTTTCCATCGCTTGTTAGCGCGGCTTGCCATATCCTCTCCGCCCTGCTCCTCCCAGGTCTCCCAAGGCCGGTTGTCATCCAGCTCTGCGGCCCAGAACGCGGTTTTGTAGTGGCGCAAGGTGTGGGCCGCGCCAAACAGATGCTCGCCCGGCCCGTTTTCGGCCAACGCGTCAACGGCCAGGGTTTCCTCGGTAACTTCTACGCCGCCCAGATACGCGGTGAGCGCGCCAAGCACATCGGTATCCATGACAAATTTCTCATACGACATGGAAAGCAGCCCATCGAGGAACCCGGCGGAATGCAGCAGGTAATTGGCGCCAGACTGCACCGCCGAAAGCATCGACATCATGCTTTGCTGCATTGCCTGGGCGTCCGGCAGTTTGGAAGTGGTAAATGACCCAGCCGAGCGTAAAGGAAGTTTTAACCTGCGCGCCAATTGCCCCATGACCAAAGACCCTAACGCGGGCTCGGGGGTGCCGAAGGTCGGCGAGCCGCTTTTCATATCCATTGAGGCTAGAAAAGTGGCGATGATCACCGGGGCGCCAGGGCGTACCAACTGGGCGATTGCGGCGGAAACCAACGTTTCGGCCAGGTTTTGGGCCACAGCCCCAGCGATGGTCAATGGCGCCACCGCACCGCCCAACAGGAATGGCAAATGGATACTGCCTTGTCCCGCTTGCGCATAGGCGCGAATGCCGCGCGAGGTGATGCCATCAATCACCAACGGCGATGTGGTGTTGAAATTCCCCATGATTACGCAGTTTTTCTCAACGAATTGTTCGCCAAACAGAATGCGCGCCATCTCGATGCTGTCTTGCGCGCGCTCCGGGGCGGTAACCGAGCCCAGAAACGCCCGGTCGGAAAAGCGGATATGGGCATATACCATATCAAGGTGGCGTTTGTTCACGGCCACATCTGTCGGCTCGCATACCGTACCCCCAGAATGATGCAGCCAAGCGCTGCTTTGCCCAAGTTTAACAAAGTTTTCAAAGTCTTGCAGAGTTCCATAGCGCCTCCCCTTGTCCAGATCCATGACAAATGGCGAGCCATAGGATGGGGCAAAAACCGTGTGCGAGCCGCCGATTTGCACATTGTTGGCGCGATTGCGTGCATATTGGGTGAATTCAGCCGGTGCGCTGGTCATAATTTCGCGGATCATGCCAGGGGCAAATCGCAGACGCCAAATGTTTTCGGCTTTGCTCTGCACCTCTGCTCCGGCACTTCGGAACAATTCCACAACTTGCGGGTCATCGCGGAACTCAAAGCCGATTTCGGACATGATCCGCTCAGCCGCCGCTTCGATCTGTTCCAGGTTTTCCTCGTCCAAAAGGTCATAAGGGGCGAGGGCGCGGGAAATGAATGGTGCCCTTTGGGGTTGGTTTTCTGATCCCGCTCCCCTTCTTCCGCGCCGCGCTGCACGCATTCCTTGCCCCCTGACTTCGCCGGGGAATCACCCGGGCTTGACACAAGTGTTCCCTTGATGGACACTTGTGTCAAGTAACGCTGGAGAAGCCTGTGGACACCGACAGCAGTATTAACGAAATCGGTAGGGATTCCTGGCTGAATGCCGCGCTATATACCCTGCGCCGACAAGGGGTCGAAGGCATCAAAATTCTAAGCCTGGCGCGCCTTCTTGGGGTCAGCCGTTCGGGGTTTTATTGGTATTTTTCCGATCGCAAGGCCCTTCTGGAAGAAATTCTTGATCATTGGGAAAACAAGAACACCGGCAACCTTGTGCGTCGCACACAGGCATATGGCGAAAGCCTGAACGAAGCGATTTTCAATCTGTATGATTGTTGGCTGGATGACACGCTTTTTGACGGTGGGCTGGATCTTGCCATTCGCGGTTGGGCGCGTAGTGACATGGATGTCAAACGCAGGCTTGATCAGGCCGATCAGACACGCCAGAAAGCGCTGGAGGACATGTTCATTCGTTTTGGCATGACTGACGGGCAGGCATTTACGCGGGCAGCAACGATGCTTTATACGCAGATCGGCTACCTTTCAATGCAGATCAGCGAACCGGTAAAGTTGCGGGTCGAACGCATGCCGGCCTATGCGGAAATCTTCTCGGGCGCACCCGCGACTTCTGCAGAAATCAACCGGTTGCGCGCGCGGCACGGATTGGCGCCCTTCAGGGCCTGAATCGGGCATTCAAGACAGACACTCCTGCGAGATAGGCCACAGAAGCCGCCAGGCCGATTGCCAACCCCGCATCCATCCCATAGGCGCGAAACGCCCAATGAACAGTCACGGTAAACACCAGAAGCGACAGGATACCAAACGGATAGTGGCGCACCACTGCGCAAACCGGGGCCGGGCCGTGACGCGCATGGAGGATCAAAAGAAGCGGGAAGGTAACCACCGGAAACCCGGCGAAAAGCCCGGCCCAACCGGGGCCGACCATTGCCGCCAATCCGGTGATCAGCACGACAATGGCGCCGGCAAGCCCGGCCCGCACCAATAGCTCGCCCGGTCGGGGTTTTGGCCGTTTCAATCCCTCACTTTCCTCTTCGCCCTTCAGCAGATAGCGCACCGTAGTGATCATCCCAAGCGCCAAGACCACTGCCAAAACCGGCCCGGGCGCGATCAAATGCAACCCGCCAGCAACGACCAGAAATGCGCACACCGCGCCAAACCCCGTCGCCAGAACCGCCAGCCAGCCAGTGCCGGTGCGCGTCGACAGCCGCGCGTACGTAAAGGCGAGTACCACATTGGCGCCCAGCCCGGCGGTGGCAAATCCAGCGGCGCGGGTGGCAAAATCCACGCCCTGCTCAACACCAATAAAATACAGCACAATGGCGATACCGTGGGGAAACCCCGCGAGCACGCCTGCAAGCCTTGTGGACAGGCGCTCGGCGACCAGCGACAGGCCGACAACAGCCACCATGGTCACCGCAAGTTTGACCCCCAGCAGACTGCTAAGCATCGCCATCAATCGGTGCGAAATCAAAGCAGGTTTCGTCTTCACCGACCATCACCACATGGCTGACCAACCCGCCCCGCGCCGAAAGGTGGTGCAGCAGATAGCCCGGCGCGGCCTTGGTAAACCCCGACGGCGGCGGATCAACCGTGAAATTCCGCGAAAGCTGCATACCAATACTGGGCGCCGTAACCACGGTGCAGCCATTCCAGACCGAAGTTGTCGCCAAATGGATATGCCCGGCACAGATGCGGATAATATTTGGATTCGCAACCACCAGGCGACCAATATCTTCGGCCCCGGCAAAGCCATCTTCGTCAGTTTCCGGCACGCCCAAAGGCCCTGGCGGGG
>CAYSBG010000280.1:0-3565 GCA_964429125.1 uncultured Aliiroseovarius sp. | reverse complement strand
TTTATCCATTCTGGAATACCCTTTCATTAAAGCTGAACAAATCCGCTATGGATTTGCTCATGCGATCCATTGCCCAGGCAAAACAGAGGTGATTTTCAAGGTTGCCTGCGCGCAGGAAAATTTGACCTTCAGCCAGGCTCGGCTCGTCGACCAAATTCAGGGGAATGGCCGTGATGCCGGCCAGAAGTGGCTCCAACGTGTCTCGGCAGGAGGGGCGGATAACAACCTCGATCGGGGTGTCGGCGGCTTCGGAAGCGAGCGGCAACAGCTCCTCGACAATTGAATGGCCAATGGTTTGGGAGACAAGCTCTGGCAGGACCTTTTCGACCATGCCCAAAAGGAGTGGTTCAAGCGCGTTCATGATATGCGTGCGGGCCTCATGAAAGGTGAAACCCATATCCTGCAAATTGCGGGCAAATTCGGCCCCGATGCGGTTTTGCTCGTCGGCTTCGGCACGAGCCGCATCATCCCAACCCGCCTTGTAGCCCGCCTCATACTCATGGAGCCGGATTTTCGCAACATCCTCCGGTGTGGGTCCAACAGGGATGGAGTTGGCTAAATCGGATGTCGATGCCGGAGTAGCGTTCCGGGAAAATTCTTCAAGAGGGAACAGGCGAGCCATCAGGCGTCCTCCTCGGCATTTTCCATCCAGCCGCGCAGAATTTCGACAGTTTCGCTTTGGCGTTCCTCGATCAGCGCGCGCAAGCGATCAACCGGGTCAGCGGAGGTGGCGCCATGTGGAGACAAAGCCGAATCCCCCTCGCCGTCAAAGCCGAAATCCGCAACCATTGCGATATCAGGGAATCCGACGCCATCGTCAATTTCGCCGGTCAATGCGGGAAGGTCGGGCAACGTGGAGGTATCATCCGAGGGCATTGCGCCCATGGATGCAGGGTCAGGCAGGCCAGTAGAGTTGTTAAGTGATGTTGTGGCGGTGCCATTTGGATTTGGTGCAGGGAGCTGGGTCGGTTGATCAATCGCGGAATGCGAGCTCAGGATTGGCCGAAGCACAAATAATCCCAAAACAAGTGTGACTATAGCCAGCACCACAAGCTGTGCGATGGACATGTAATTAAGGTTCAATCGGTCCACCAATCCTGGAGTGGTCATTTCCTGTTCCTCAAGCACTGGCTGAAATTCGAGGCTTTCCAGGGTAATGATATCGCCGCGGGATTGGTCAAAGCCCACTGCCGAAGCGATCAGCGCACGCAGGGAGGCCATTTCCGCCTCGGGTCGCGGCTGCCAAACTTCCACGCCAGCGGCATTGGTCGTGCGAATCCCATCGATCAAAACGGCAACGCTTATCCGCTTGATCATACCGGGCGCGCGCAGAATCTCCCGCGTGGTTTCTGATATCTCGTAATTGATTCGCTCCCGGGTTTGGCTATCAGTGGAACTGGATTGTCCGGCGGCACTTCCTGCATCGCCTGACGGTAGGTTCGAGGCGACGGAAACGCCGGAATCGCGGCTGTCGGAACTGGAGCCGCTGGTTTCCTCTTTGTCGCTGGAGATTGCCACACGGCTGTTTGGGTCTATCACGCGTTCACGGATTGATTCGGTTTGCGTTATGGTCTCAACGCTAACCTCAACCACCGCCTTGCCAAAGCCCACACGCGCTTCCAGAAGGTGTTGAATATTGCGACGCAGATCATCGGCGCGACCGCTTCCCATGTTCGCGCCACCAGTTTCCTCGTTGTCGGCGAGCACCAGCCCGCGCTGTGCGTCGATCACAGCGACATTTTCCGGCGTCAGTCCGGAAACAGCAGAGGCAACAAGAAATTTTAATGCGCGCGCTTGTGCCGGAGGAAGGCCGTTTCCAGATGTTGATACGGTAACTGAAGCCGTGGCCGCGTCACGTTGGCGAAGGCCTTGTGGACTGGGGTTCCCCAAATGCACACGGGCGCTTTGAATCAATGGGTTGGCAATTATTGTACGGGAGAGTTCACCCTCTTTTGCGCGCCAATACGCGGCATTGAACATTTGGCTGGTGGTGCCAAAACCCGACAGGTTATCGAGTATCTCATACCCTTGTGTCGTGTTCGCCGGAAGCCCTTCGGCGGCCATGGTCAACCGTAATTCATCGCGTTGTGCGGAATCAACAAAAATGGCCCCCCCCCGCACGTCATAGGCGGCGCCGGCTGTTTCAAGCGACTTGATCACGCTTCCAGCGCTGCCAGCGTCCAACCCCGCATACAGGAGTGCCATGTCTGGCCGGGTTGCCATGCGGGACAGGCCAAGAACTGCGGCAAACATGGCTAACGTGGCGGTAACGACAATTACCCGTTTTCGCATTTCCAACGCAGACCAGACCGATAGTAGCTGTTCCAAGACGCATCTCCTAAATTGGGCTTCTGCCCTCGTCTTTGCCGATCTTGGCGCAAGGCTATTAACAATCGGTTAGCCAGAACCGGTTAATGTTGATTCGAAGCAAACTTTCCGGGGCCAAACATGGCAGACAGCAACAAAATCGCGGACGGCGAAGAAGAAACGCCCCCAAAAAAGTCGAAGAAACCGTTACTCATCGGTTTGGTCTTGGCCTTTGTCCTTGGGGGTGGGGGGTTCTTTGCCGTTTATTCCGGCATCCTTTTGGCCCCCGCGAACGAAGAGGTTGCCATGTCAGAGCATGAGAAGCCCACGGATGCGCTTCCGCCAATCGCTTTCGTTCCAATCGAACCTTTGATCATCTCTCTCGGACCGCGCGCGGGCAACCGACATCTTCGGTTTCGCGCCCAGTTGGAAGTGACACCGGATCATCAGAAAGATGTGGAAGCATTGTTGCCCCGGGTCCTGGATGTGCTCAATTCCTATCTGCGGGCCGTTGACCTGCGCGATATCGAAGACCCTTCGGCACTGATCACTCTTCGCGCGCAGATGCTTCGCCGAATTCAATTGGTTACCGGTGAGGGGCGGGTGCGTGACCTCCTGATCACAGAATTCGTCCTCAACTGAGCCTTGGAGAGAGAAATGGAAATGATCTCAGATATTCTTTTGGCCGCCGGCGCATTGGGTGCCGCAGTGTATTGTATCGTTTTGGGCGGGCGCCTGAAGCGTTTCAACAACCTTCAGAATGGCATGGGAGGGGCAGTAGCTGTTCTGTCTGCACAAGTGGATGACATGACCAAAACTCTGCAAAAGGCGCAAACTGCGGCGATAACGTCATCCGTTAACCTGACCTCGCTGACGGAGCGTGCCGAAGAGGTTTCCGAGCGTCTCGAACTGGTGCTGGCGTCAATGCATGATCTGCCAGAGACCGCGGAGCCAACCCCATCGCAAAACGCACCGCAAGAGCCACCAGCAGAGGCGGCCGATACCGCGCCCCTGCCGGAACGGGCGGGTTCCACGCCGGTTTTTCTGAGCAACCGCAATAATGCAATGGAGGCCGCCGAATGAAAAAACTACGAGGGGAGGAGGCAAAGCCGCGCAAGCCGGGGAGACGTGGACCAATGCGAGGCGTTTTGTGGGTGATTGCCCTGCTTCTGGCGGCCTCTGGGGTGATACGCCTCAATGGGTCTGGTCGCGCCTTGGCACGCGAGCTTTCTGCCTCGACGGTCCAGGATGACGTCGA
>CAYSBG010000279.1:0-3584 GCA_964429125.1 uncultured Aliiroseovarius sp. | reverse complement strand
TTCTTTACGCAGGTTTTCCGCTAAGAGCATCGTGTCCACCCCATGCGGCGCCCGCATCCAGAAGGATGAGCCGCCAAAAACCCCGCGCCCGGCAATCGTCAACCCATGCGCCGCAATTGCCCGATCCATGACCTCGCGCCGTTTCTGAAACGCGGTCTTCATGCGGCGCACCATAGCATCGTAATGCCCCAATCGCAGGTAATGCGCGGTACTGCGTTGCATCAGTCCGGGCGGATGGCGCAACACAGTAGAGCGCAGGGCGCGCGCCTCGCGGATGAAAGTCGGCGCACCGACCAGGTAGCCCAGACGCAGCCCCGGGAACAGCGATTTGGAGAAACTGCCCACATAGATCACCCGCCCATCCCGGTCGAGGCTTTTGAGCGCCGGGCTGGGCGCGCGCAGGAAGGACATTTCGAACTCGTAATCATCCTCGACGATCAAAGCGTCCAGCGCCGCCGCACGATCAAGCAAGGCCCTTCGCCGTTCCAGTGGCATGGTTGCGGTCGTCGGGCATTGGTGGCTGGGCGTTGTATAAATCACGTCCGTATCTTCGGGCAAAAGCTCCGGGCGCAGCCCATCGCGATCCACCGAAACCGGCGCCATGTGACAGCGGCTTTGGTTCAGAATATCGCGCAGGGCATAATAGCAAGGGTCCTCAAACGCCGCCAAACGCCGCGCATTCAGCAAGACTTGTGTGGCCAGCCACAAAGCATTTTGTGCGCCCATGGTGATCAAGATCTCTCCCGGTCGGGCGTTGATACCGCGCCGGGGCAGGATATGACGGGCAATGAAGCCGGTCAGTTCGGGGTCGTCCTGATCGTACCAATCGCGAATAACCGGCGCCTTGTCCTTTTGCCCCAGCGCCCTGAGCGCGCAGAGCCGCCAGGAATTGTGGTCAAACAGCCGCTCATCGGGCTGTCCATAGATGAAGGGATAGGGATACATACGCCAATCCGCAGGCTTCTGCGGTGTTATTCCGCCGGAAAACGTGCTGGCTATCGCCCGATTCCAATCGACACAATCAGGCGTCGGATTAGCCGGTGCAAACGCAGGCGGCTCTGGCGCATTTTCGGAAACGAAATATCCGGATCGTCCGCGAGAAGTCAGAAAATCGTTTGATTGCAATTCAGTATAAGCTAACGTCACGGTGATCCGGCTAACCCCAAGATGCGCGGCCAACCCGCGGCTGGATGGTAGCTTTTCGCCCCGTCGTATGCGCCCCGACAAGATCGCTTCGGCAATCATCTGCTGAATGCGCGCCTGAAGCGTGCCCTCTCCGTCCGGATCCAGAAAAAATATTTCAAGCGGCGCACCCATGCGCCCTTGTATACTGGACTTATTCAGCGGGCAATCTGGACTGACGCTCAATCCCGGTCATTCTTGTCAAACGCCCCCGGCGATCTGCCAGAATACCTCCATTGATTGAACCGGAGAGAAAAGATTGCCACCCCTCAGGAGGCTTTCGGAAAGGGAGCCAACCGCGTCATCGCGCTGAACAGCTGGTTCGGCTCGGCAGTTGCAAAGGAGAACCTGAAGCCGCCCCTGGACCCCGAAAAATTCCCCTGAAGCGCTTCGAGGATATTGTTGCGCCACGACGTTATTTCAAAACGCCTTACCGATTGGCGCTAATCCAGCGCGACATCAATTGCGCATCGCGAAAACACTCGTCCGGTACCGCGCGGCGTTTGACGCGGGCAATACGCTCGGCAAAAGCCACCTGTTTTGGGGTCGCCCCGCTCCCGGCGGTGCGCCGTGCCGAGGCCCGCGCCTTGTGCTGGTCGATCCATTCCGACAAGGCCCGCCGGTCACTGGCCGCATCCGCCGGGATGTGCGCGCCCAGACGGGTTGCCAGATGCCGGGCATAGTCGACCTGTTTCGGGGTCGGCGGCAGAATTGATTGGGCGTGAAGCGACATGGCTGTTCTCCGATGTTCTCCCAAGTTCGAGAACAAATATAGAACATGTTTCGAGAAAGTCAATCCCTAACCGCGGGGTTGTGACAGCCGCCAATCCAGGTTGGCGCGTACCGCAGGCCATTCCGGCGCCGTGATCGAATAGACCACGGTGTCGCGCAGGCTACCGTCGGCCAGGCGCATATGCGCACGCAAAACCCCGTCAAGTTTGGCGCCCAGTCGTTCAATGGCCGCACGCGATTGCGCATTCATGAAATGGGTGCGAAATTCTACTGCGATGCAGTTCAGCTGCTCGAACGCATGGGCCAGCATCAGCCGCTTTGCCTCGGTATTGACCGGGCTGCGTTGCGCCGCACGCCCCAGCCAGGTCGAGCCGATTTCCAGCCGTTTGTTGACCGCGTCGATGTTCATGTAGGTGGTCATGCCAATCGCCGTGCCGTCCGGCAGGCACGTCGCAAAGGGCAGCATCGACCCGGTCTTTTGCAGCCCCAATCGCCGGTCGATTTCCGCCGCCATTTCATCAGGCGAAGGTACCGTCGTATACCAAAGCCTGTGCAATTCGCCCACAGCCGAGGCCTTTTGCAAATCCACACAATGGTCTTGCGAAAGCGGGGCCAGCACCACGTGTTGCCCCCGCAAAAACGCCTGTTCAGGCCACATCAGCCAAAGACCTTGGCCAGCGCCGTGTCCACCGCATTCGCGATCTCGTCAATCTCGGCTTTGGTGACAATCAACGCGGGGGCAAAGCACAAGAAGTTGTTGCGTTCTGGAATCGACCGGTTGGCCGCACCGATAATGACCCCCTCCGCGCCACATGCGGCCACGACCGCACCGATTTCCGCCTCGCTCACCGGCTCTTTTGTCGCCCGGTCGCGCACCAGTTCGATGCCGACGAACAATCCCTTGCCGCGCACGTCGCCGATGATTGCGTGCTTGTCCATCAGCGCCCGAAAATTGGCCACCAGGCGCGCGCCCATGGCGGTGCAGTTTTCCAGAAGCCCCTCTTCCTCGATGATCTTCATGTTCTCGATCGCCGCCACCGGCCCGGCGGTACAGCCGCCAAAGGTGGAAATATCGCGGAAATAGTTCATCTTGTCGGAGGCGTCGTCCTTGAACATCTCGAACACGTCCTCGGTGGTCACGCAAATGGCAATCGCCGCATAGCCCGAGGCCACCCCCTTGGCCATGGTCACGAAATCGGGCTTGATGCCGTAATGCTGATAGCCGAACCATTCGGTGCCAGTGCGCCCTACCCCGCAGACCACTTCGTCGATATGCAGCAGGATATCGTATCTTTTGCAGATTTCCTGCACACGGGGCCAATAGCCTTCGGGCGGGGTAATGACGCCACCGCCCGCCGTGACCGGCTCAAGGCACAGCGCGCCAATGGTGTCGGGGCCTTCGCGCAGGATCACCTCTTCGATCAGGTTGGCGGCGGCCACGCCGAAGTCGCGCCCCGACAGGTGGCCCAGCCCCAGCTCTTCCTTGCGGTATTCCATGCAATGGGGCACCATGACAAAGCCCGGCGCGAAGGGGCCGAATTGGGCATTGCGCTCGGATTGTCCGCCCGCCGACATGGTGGCCAGGGTGCCGCCGTGATAGTCGCGGTCGCGATAGAGGATCTTGTGCTTCTTGCCGCCATATTTCTTGTGCGCGATCTGGCGCACCATCT
>CAYSBG010000278.1:0-3592 GCA_964429125.1 uncultured Aliiroseovarius sp. | reverse complement strand
CGGAAACGCGTTGAAATTCTACTCTTCTGTACGTCTGGATATCCGCCGCATTGGTGCCATCAAGGACCGCGACGAAGTGGTCGGAAATGCCACACGAGTCAAGGTGGTCAAGAACAAGGTTGCCCCGCCCTTCAAGCAGGTTGAATTCGACATCATGTATGGCGAAGGCATCTCAAAAATGGGCGAGCTTTTGGATCTTGGCGTCAAGGCGGGCGTGGTCGAAAAGTCCGGCGCCTGGTTCTCCTATGGTGATCAGCGCATCGGCCAGGGGCGTGAAAATGCCAAGTCCTTCCTGCGCGAAAACGAACAGATGGCCTATGAAATCGAAGACAAGATCCGTGCCGCGCATGGGCTGGATTTTGACCGGCCTGAGGGGATGGACAAACCAGCTTCCGATCAGGGTGACGTACTCGAAGGCTAAGGCGCGATCAGGCGAAGTAACAAGGCCCGGGCTTGTCCGGGCCTTTTCGCGTTGACGTCTCTTCTGTGGACACAGGGACGCGTCCCGGCTAAACCGGGGCGATTGCCCGCAAGGGGCCCAAACAGACGAAAAGAACCATGGCCAGCCTGAACGATATCCGCACTACCTTCCTGGAGTATTTCGAACGTAACGGGCATTAAATCGTTGCCTCTTCGCCGCTTGTGCCGCGAAATGATCCGACCTTGATGTTTGTAAATTCCGGCATGGTGCAGTTCAAGAACCTGTTTACCGGGGTCGAGCATCGCGCCTATCAACGCGCCACCACCGCACAAAAATGCGTGCGCGCCGGGGGCAAACATAATGACCTCGACAATGTCGGTTATACCGCCCGCCACCACACGTTTTTTGAAATGCTGGGTAATTTCAGCTTTGGCGATTATTTCAAGGAACAGGCCATTCCCCTGGCTTGGAACCTGCTGACCAAGGAGTTCGTCATCCCCGCTGACCGGCTTTTGGTCACGGTCTACCATACGGATGAAGAGGCGGCCGAAATGTGGAAAAAGGTTGCCGGCCTGCCGGACGATCGCATTATCCGCATCGCCACCAACGACAATTTCTGGCAGATGGGGCCGACCGGTCCATGCGGCCCATGTACCGAGATTTTCTTTGACCACGGCGACCATATCCCCGGCGGCCCCCCCGGCAGCCCGGACGAAGACGGCGACCGTTTCATCGAAATCTGGAACCTTGTTTTCATGCAGAACGAGCGGTTTGAGGACGGCACGATGAAGGACCTGGATATGCAGTCGATCGACACCGGCATGGGGTTGGAGCGTATCGGCGCATTGTTGCAGGGCAAGCATGACAATTACGACACGGACCTGTTTCGCACCCTGATCGAGGCCAGCGCCCATGTGACCGAAACCGACCCGGACGGCCCCGGAAATGTGCATCATCGGGTGATCTCTGACCACTTGCGCTCGACCTCGTTCCTGATGGCCGACGGGGTGATGCCATCCAATGAAGGACGCGGATATGTGCTGCGCCGGATCATGCGCCGGGCCATGCGCCACGCCCATTTGTTGGGGGCAAAGGACCCGGTCATGCACCGTTTGGTGCCGACCTTGGTTGCTGAAATGGGCCAGGCATACCCGGAATTGGGCCAGGCGCAGGCGATGATCGAAGAGACCCTTCTGTCCGAAGAGACCCGGTTCAAAACCACGTTGGATCGCGGCTTGCGGCTTTTGGATGAAGCCCTGGATGTGCTGCCAGAGGACTCTGACTTGCCCGGAGAAACGGCCTTCAAGCTTTACGACACATTCGGCTTTCCCCTGGACCTGACCCAGGATGCATTGCGCGAAAAGGGCCGGGCGGTGGATGTTGACGGGTTCGATGCGGCGATGGCGGAGCAGAAGGCCAAGGCGCGCGCGGCCTGGGCCGGGTCTGGCGAGGCTGCCGATGCAACCATCTGGTTTGACATCGCCGAGGCGCATGGCGTCACCGAATTCCTTGGCTATGACACCGAACATGCCGAAGGGCAGGTGCTGGCACTGGTCGCCGATGGGACGCAGGTATCAAGCGCCAAGGCTGGCCAGTCGGTCCAGATCGTCGTTAACCAAACGCCTTATTATGCCGAATCCGGGGGGCAGGTTGGCGACAGCGGGCTGTTTTCCACCGAAACCGGGCGGGCGCGTATTACCGACACCAAAAAGGTCGCCGGCGTGTTTTTACATTTCGCCGAGATCGAAGAGGGCGAGATCCGCACCGGGCAGGGGGCTGAGCTGTCGGTCGACCATCTGCGTCGCTCCGCCATTCGCGCCAACCACTCGGCAACCCACCTTTTGCACGAAGCCCTGCGCCAGGAATTGGGCGACCACGTTGCCCAGCGGGGCAGTCTCAACGCCCCGGATCGCCTGCGTTTTGACTTCAGCCATAACAAGGCGTTAAGCCCGCAGGAGCTTGACAATGTTGCACGCGAGGTAAACGCGTTTATCCGTCAGAACAGCCCGGTGGAAACCCGGATCATGACCCCGGATGATGCCCGCGCACTCGGGGCGCAGGCATTGTTTGGCGAGAAATACGGGGATGAGGTACGGGTTGTTTCCATGGGGGAGGCGCCCACGGGCAAGGGCGCCTATGGCAACACTTGGTCGTTGGAATTGTGCGGCGGGACCCATGTCAGCCGCACCGGAGACATCGGCGCCTGCGTGATCCTGGGCGACAGCGCCTCCAGCGCCGGGGTGCGCCGGATCGAGGCGCTGACCGGCAAGGCGGCGATTGCCTATTTCGAAACCGAAGTGAAACGCATGGGCGCCGTTGCCGATCTGCTCAAAGCCCAACCTGGTGAGGTGGTTGAGCGGGTCAGGGCCCTGCAGGAAGAACGCAAGGCCCTGAACGCCGAGGTTGGCCGACTACGCCGCGAGTTGGCGATGGCCGGTGGTGCCTCCGAAGGGCCGATCATTCAGGAAGTCGGCGGCATGAAATTCGCCGCAATGGTTCTGCCGGGGGTGCCGGGCAAGGACCTGCGTGCTTTGGTCGACGCCTACAAGGCCAAGATCGGCTCGGGGGCAATGGTATTGATTGCCGAAAAGGATGGCAAGGTCGCCGTCGCAGCCGGGGTTACGGATGACTTGACCGGCACCATTTCGGCGGTCGACATGGTGCGTGTCGCGGTTGAAAAACTGGGCGGAAAAGGCGGCGGTGGACGCCCGGACATGGCCCAGGGGGGCGCCAAGGATGCCAGCAATTCCGACGCGGCAATTGCCGCGGTCAAAGAACTCTTGGAGGGATAAATGCCAGCTTTATGGATCGCGCATGTCAGCGTCACGGATGAGGAAGCCTACGGCAAATATGCCGCTCTTGCCGGCCCGGCGATAACCGCACACGGGGGCTATTTCATTGCCCGTGGTGGGCGCTATGTCCAGCTGGAAGGCAAGGATCGACCGCGCAATGTGGTGGCCAGGTTTCCCAGTGTCGAGGACGCGGAAAAATGTTACCATTCAGATGCTTACCAGCAGGCCTTGAACCACGCTCGCAATGCGTCGGAACGTGAATTGCTAATTGTTGAGGTCGACGAATAGCTGCCTGAAGCATGTCGCACCAAATCGAATTCGCCTGGCAGGGCGAACGCATTTGCTTGCGCAAACGCTGCCTCGCCCCGCCAGCCGAATG
>CAYSBG010000277.1:0-3627 GCA_964429125.1 uncultured Aliiroseovarius sp. | reverse complement strand
AATTATGCGCAGCCTGCAGGAGCAGCGTCGACTTGCCGGCGTTCATCGTAGAGTAGTGAAAATAGAGTTTGGCCATGGCCCGATTTAGCCCGGCCAAAGGGCCGGGATCAAGCCACCAAATCGGCCGGGGGAGCAGGTGCCGGCTTTTATAACCGGGGTCTTGGGCCCGAAGGCCCGGGGATGGAACAGACCCCACGACAACACACGTCGACACACTGCTGGCTACCGCCCTGGAACACGCTGGACGGCCCCCACCCGTTTCCGGCACATTGGCACCGGCTACTCGTTAACCACGCGTCAAATGACGCGAGGCAACAAAGCCATTCCCAAGCGGCGAAAATAATGGGAAAAGGGAGGAGGAATTCCCCCTCATCGGGGAAACGACGCGTAGCGCAATGGGGTTAGTATGGGTTCGACCGGCAGTTATCTGAAAAAACATACCGAAGCTTTGGTCAAGGATGTGGGCTTGGAGGCGGCGTGTAAACTGACCGGCAAGTCAAAAGCGACGCTGGGGCGGTATTACTCTGACAGCGAAGAACATGCGGATCGGTTCATGCCAATCGACGCGGTTGCAGCGTTGGAAGAGGCAGCGCGCTATCCGCATGTGACCTCGGCCCTGTCCGAACTCAAGGGCATTACCCTTTCCTATGACGGTGACAAGCGCAACATCCCGGCCGGTGGCGTCAACACCGATGTCATTGCGCTCAGCCAGCGCTTTGCCATGCTGATGGCCGAATACCAGCAAAGCATTGAAGACGGGATCATCACCGCCAATGAAGCCAAGCGCCTGCTACGCGAGACGCTGGCAATTCAGCATGTGCTGCTTGATATGAAACTGCATCTGGAGGACGAGCAGGTCTGAGGCGTGACCGCAGGTTTGTCGGCTATGCACCGACGCGCCTGTTTTTGCGAACCGGCAGGGATTGCAGGATGGCGAACAAAACCTCGGGAACCAGAAAGGCAAATAATAACGGGCTGGCCCCTTTTAGGAGGGCGACACACATGGCGAGGGAAAAAAGCCACCGACCAGCCGCATCGTAGCGCGCCAGCGCTGCATCGTCCCAGCGCAGCCGGACTATCGACCAGATCACCACGACGGAGCCAAAAAAGTTGCCAAACATCACCCCGGTGGGGGGTAAGGTGGGGATTGGTGGCAAACCCAGTCGTTCATTGGCGAAACCGACCAGAGTCATGACAACCATCAGGGTCGGTACAAATGCAAATGGCCAGGTGATGATCAGGTCATACCACGCAGAGATGCGATATATCCGGTGAAAGTGCGACGGCTTCAGCATGTTAAAACGCCCTTTTGGTTTTTCATGCCTGCTGTGATAAACCTTGGAGTATAATCAAAGGTCAATGATAAAATGAAAATTGGCATACTTGCAGCCAGGGCAGGGGTCAGCACTGACACTTTGCGCTATTATGAGAAACGCCGGTTGATAAGTGCCGAGCGCCGGGCCAATGGCTATCGGGATTTCACCGAGCCAACGGTGGAGCGCGTGCGGTTGATCCGCCTTGCGCAAACCCTTGGTTTCACCTTGTGTGAGATCAGAGAAATACTGACCCGCCTTGGAGATGACCTGCGAAACGAGGATATTGCCGTGTTGCTGACAGAGAAACTGGCAGAAATTCAGGCGCGCATATTGGCGCTGCATGAATTGCAGGAATTACTTGTGCTAAAACGCGACCAAGCGCGCTCTTTGGCCGGATTCTAACGCCATTGACCCCACAGGATCGCCAGCCAAGCCACGCCGGCGGCAATCGCGGTCATGGCGACAGCGGCGCTGGCCAGATCCTTGGCCTGGCGGGCCAATTCGTGGTGCTCTGTCGAGATATAGTCAACCACCCTTTCCACGGCGGTATTCATAAGTTCGGCCGCCAGCACCAGCACCCCAAGCGCAAGGATCAGCGCGCGCTCGCCTGGGGTCAGGGGCAGCCACAGGGCGAATCCCGCCGATACCACATTGGCCCAGATCCATTGTTGCAGAGAATGCTCGTTGCGCCAGCATTCCAGCCATCCGGCCCAGGACCAAACCGCCCGCCTGCAAAACCTCTGCCATTCGCGTTTCAGCATTTCACCCCCTCGGCGCGTTCCAAATAATAAAGCGTTTCGACATATTGCTGAGACACGACAATATGTCGAAACGCTCGCACCCTCTCAATGTCATGGGCGTTTCGAGTTCATGTTGTGCCTCAACATAAACGCGAAACGCTTTAGGTAACCGCATCGGCCACCCGGCGAAACCGATCGCCGCCCAATTTGGTGCCACCATACCAGCACGTGACGACGATAATGTGGTCGCTAATCCCTCCCGCTCTAACATGCGCAGGATTATCGCACCTGCACCGGCTTCGCCACCATCGCCCTTGGCCGGGCCGTCCGCCAGCAAAGCGCCCCAGGAATTATGGGTTGCGCGGGCGAATTTCTTTGCGCGCGTGAGGTGCGCCAAAAAGGCTTTCACCTCGGCGCGCGTGGTAACCCGGCCCCCCGAAACCGCGTATTTTGAGCCTCGGTCGGTCGGGAAATTGGTGAATTGTTGCATGTTTCCCCGCGCGCTGCTGGCAGTTTGACCGCAGTATAGGGCAGCGAAGGCGGGGATCAACGGCTCATCGGGCGGCGGCGATGAAGACGCCGATCAGGGCCAGAGCCGACACCCCGATCAAGGCCCAGGCGATTGCGCGTACCAGCCAAAGCGGGGTGAGGTCGACCTGTATATGGCGCATCCGCAGGTGCAGATGCCCATACCGCCATGCGGCCAGAAAAAAGGCACTTGCCGATAGGGTAATAAGTACACCGGCAATGCTTAAATGGACCCACAAGGGCATGGAGTCGCTGAGAAATCTGGCCACGCCGAGCCCTGCCGCAAGCGCCGATAGCCCGGTGCGAATCCACGCTTGATAAGTACGCTCATTGGCCAGGATCGTGCGGTCCATGGCTAATTGTGTGGCGTCAGGTGCGTTTTGTTCCATTGGTTTCTTTCGTCAATGCGCTGCAAGCTGACGGCGTAGGGCGGGCATTTTGCCCGCCAAATGGCCGAGGCTACGAATGTTAAACCACAAGCCACCGGCGCGAAAGGCGCTTTGCGGTGGCTGACAACGATGGGGATTCCGGCGTTCTGAAATTCTGACCCTAGTAGGAATATTCCTTGAATACCCGGCTGATATCGCCGTTCCAATCGCCATGATAATGCTCAAGGAGCTCGTCGGCGGGGCTTTTGTCGTCCTCCACGCTGTCCTCCAGCGCGTTGAGGAAATGCCGCTCGTCGGGTACCATTCCGCCAAAGCCGGGGCGTGCGCGTCTGCGCAATCCTTGCCGGGAAATGTCCAGCGCCACTTCCGCAAGAACGCGAATTTGGTGTTTGCCGACCTTGCCATCCAAACCATCAACCGAGGCCGCGACCCTGAGCGCCTCGCGGGTTTCTGCGTCCCAGTCCTTGACCAGATCCCAGGCCGCATCCAGCGAGGTCTGGTCATACATAAGTCCGACCCAGAACGCCGGCAGCGCGCAAATACGCCGCCATGGGCCGGCATCGGCGCCGCGCATTTCCATGTATTGCTTGATGCGCACCTCGGGAAACAGGGTGGTCAGGTGGTCGGCCCAGTCGCTGAGCGTCGGCTTTTCGC